>DATGDV010000028.1:0-3394 GCA_035310685.1 Thermoanaerobaculia bacterium | reverse complement strand
GATCTCGATGCCCGTTCTCAGAACCTGATCCAGAGGAAGCGGCCCCTTCAGCAGCCGATCCGCCAGCGTCTCTCCCTCGACCAGCTCCATGACGAGAAGGTGCCGACCGGAGATCTTCTCGAAGGAGTAGAGAGCCGCGATGTGCGGGTGGCTCACTGCGGCCAGCGACTTCGCCTCCTGTTCGAAGCGGGCGATCCGCTCCTTCTCTTCGAAAAACTCCTCTGGCAGGACCTTGATCGCCACGTCGCGGCCCAGCTTCGAGTCGCGCGCGCGGTAGACCTCGCCCATTCCACCCTCGCCGAGCGGGCTGAGAATCTCGTAGGGGCCCAGCCGGGTTCCCTGCGCGAGGCTCAAGGGTTGCGCCCCCCGTTCAGCGGGGACCGTGAGCTTTCGAGGAGCCGAATGAACCGCGGCGCGCTCCTCAGGCTCTCGAAGTCCGGATCGATGCGGGCCCGTTCCACGACGTAGACGCGGCGCATCGCCGCCGCGGCTTCGAGGACGTCCAGCGCCCGCTCCGCGTCGCCGAGGAGGGCCCACGCCGCGGCGACGTAGTAGCGCGTGAACGGCTCGTCCGCGCCGACCCGCAGGCGGTCCTCGAAAGCCCCGATCGCGAGCATGAGCGCACGGCGGGCCTCCTCGGGATGACCAAGAGCGAGATGCGCACTGCCGACTCGCGTGTGGAGCTCGATGACCGCCCTGTCCTTCAGCGTGTGGTCGACGCGGCGCAGGTAAGAGAGCTCCCGCTCGTATGCTTCGAGGGCCTCCGCGGGCCGCCCCTGGAGCGCGCGGATCTGCCCGAGCTTCATGTAGGCGCCGACGATGATAGTTCCTTCGCGGCCCGACAGCCCCCTCTCCTGGAGCTCGATGGCCTGCCTGGCCCCGCGCTCGGCGCGCGGGAAGTCTCTCAGCAGCGCGGAGACGTGGGCGAGCTGAAGCGCGAACCAGCCTCCCTGCGGATTCAGTGAGAGGGCCCGCTCGAAGGAATCCACCGCGTCCTGGAACCTGCCGGTGCCGATGAAATGGGCCCGAGCCAGCGCCGCGTGTGCCGCGGCGTCGTCCGGGTCGAGCTCGAGCGACCGGCGAATCGCCTCGAGCCCCTTGTCCACGCTTCCGATGTCGACGAGAGCTCCTCCGAGCTCCTTCCACGCGCGCGCGAGGCGCGGCTGGAGCGCAAGGCATTTTCCGAAACTCGCCATCGCCTTCTCGAGCAACTCCGGCATCGCGAGGTCCGTCGCCTTCACCTCGTACGCTTCGCCCAGCGCGAGCCACGCGCGGGCGTAAAGCGGGTCCAGCGCCACGGCGCGCTCGAAGAAGAGGATCGCCCGGTCGACGGACTCCCGGCTCTCGACCCGAAGGTTGATGAGGCCCTTCGAATACGCCTCGTACGCGTCGATCACGTGCGTCTCTTCGGGCTCTTTCGTGGCCGGATTCGACGCGAGGTGCATCGCGGCGGCGAGCTCCGAGACCACTCGATCCTGCAAGGCGAAGAGATCGCTGCGGCTGCCGTCCACCTTCACGGTCGTCACGACTTGGCCGGACTCCACGTCCGTCACGCGCGCCGTGATGCGCATGACGTCCCCGACGCCCTGGAAGCCACCCGTCACGACGCGGCGCGCGCCCACCTCGCGACCGAGCCGGATCGCGAGCTCGCTCGCGCCTCGAGCGTCCTCGCCAGTCAGCCGCTTCTCCACCTCGCATACGCGCTCACAGCCGATCACGGAGAGCCCGGGCACGTTCTTCAGGTCGGCGGTGACGGTTTCCATGATCCCGGTCGAGAGCCAGTTGTCCTCGGCGTTCTGCGTGATGTTCGCGAACGGGAGGACGGCGATCGCGTCCTCGGCCGGGGAGGCAAACGTCGAAGAGACGGCTGTCCGCGCCGTCCCGCCCGCGAGAGCCGAAAGCTCGTGCGCGACGTCGCGCATCGTCGCGCGGTGCTCGCGGTTCTTCGCGATCATCTTCAGGACGAGGGTCTCCAGCTCCCGCGGAACGGCCGGATTGAGACGCGTCAGCGCAGGCGGCTCCGCGTGGAGCAGCGCGTCGATGACGGCGACGGTGTTCGGGCCCTCGAACGGCTTCCTGCCTGCGAGAAGCTCCCAGAGCACGACGCCCAGCGAGAAGACGTCCGTGCGCGCGTCGACGTCGCGGCCGAGGGCCTGCTCGGGCGACATGTACGCGATGGTGCCGAGCACCGAGCCCGGCGCCGAACGCGTCGGGTCCGCGCCGACTTGACTCCACGTCTCGCTCTCCTCGCCCGGCACTGGCCGGAAAGCGGCGAGGCCGAAGTCCAGGACCTTCACCCTCCCCGTTGCGTCCACCATGACGTTGCCGGGCTTGATATCGCGGTGGACGACGCCGCGAGCGTGCGCGGCCGCGAGCGCGTCGGCGACCTGGAGGGCGATGTCGAGCGTCTCGGGAATCTCCGGCGCGCGCTCCTTGAGGATCGCCGACAGCGTGCGCCCCGCGACGTACTCCATCGCGATGAAGCTCTGCCTCCGCCCGTCCCGTTCGACGGTGTCGACGTCGTACACGACGGCGATGTTCGGGTGATTGAGCTGCGAGGCGAAGCGCGCCTCGCGCAGGAGCCGGCTTTCCTGATCCTCCGCGCCGCGCAGCAGCTTCAGGGCGACAGACCGCCGCAACTTGAGATCCTCGGCTCGAAAGACCTCTCCCATTCCGCCTTCGCCGAGGCGCTCCGCGATGCGGTAGTGCGCGAGGACTTCCCCGATCACCGTGGCATCTTAGTGCGCCGCGGCCGCCGGCCCGGCGCCGCCCATAATCGGGGACGATGGCGAAACGGAATCGCGCGGACCTGAAGGAGCTCGCCTTCCTCTTCCTGCGCATCGGCGCGACCGCGTTCGGCGGGCCCGCCGCCCACGTCTCCCTGATGGAGCACGAAGTCGTGACGCGGCGCGGCTGGATGACGCGTGAGGACTTTCTCGACCTCCTCGGAGCGACGAATCTCGCCCCGGGCCCGAACTCCACGAAGATGGCGCTCTTCATCGGCCACGCGCGCGGGGGCTGGGCGGGATTTCTCGTCGCCGGCCTCGGCTTCGTCCTGCCCGCGACGCTTCTCGTGACCGTCTTCGCGTGGGCCTACGTGCGCTTCGGCTCGCTGCCCGCGTTCCCGCATTTCTTCGCGGGCATCAAGCCGGTCGTCCTCGCGCTCATCGCACATGCGCTCGTCAGCCTCGGCCGCACCGCCGTGAAGAACAGGTTCCTGCTGGCCCTCGGCCTCACAGCGCTCGTTGCGACCTTCTTCGTCAACGAGCTTCTCCTGCTGCTCGTTTCAGGCTGCGTCTCGGCTCTGGTAATGATGTCCGGGGATCTTCTTAGAAGGGGAAGAGGGGCGGGCGGCAGGCTCGAGAGCCCGGCTGCGGCCACGAGGGGCGCAGAC
>DATGDV010000027.1:0-3123 GCA_035310685.1 Thermoanaerobaculia bacterium | reverse complement strand
GGGAGAGGAGTCGCTGCCGGCGCACGCTTCGCGCCATCTCTCCGCGGCTGCGCGCACCGGGGCGGGGCCCGGGTCGCGCGCAAGGGCCTCGTCCAGAAGTTGCCGCGCCCGCGCGCGGTTTCCGCGCCGCGCTTCGAGCTCGCCGAGCTTCGCGATGGCCTCCGCGAACTCCGGGGCGAGGTCGTGCGCACGCTCCGCGTCGCGCGCGGCCGCCTCGAGCCAGCCCTTCCCCCGGACGTGCTCGAGCCGGCGCACGGAGGCGAGCGCCTCCCGGGCGCGGACGTACCGGCCGAATCCCCCGTCCGTGAGCCAGGCGTCCGCCGGGATCGGTTCGGCCGCGGGCGGAGGCGGGCCGGTCACGCTCGCGAGGACAGCGTCGAGGTCCACGGGCACGTAAGGTCCGAGCGTGTGCGGCGCGACGGCCACCCAGGCCCGCCGGTGCGTGAGGTCGAGGACGACCGAGTGCGCGGCGATCGACGCGTCGATGGCGTTGCGGTTTCCGGGGCCGAGGTCCCTCCCGTCCGCGCCGCGCCGGTCTCGCAGGATGGCCACCGCCGACCGCACGTCGAGTGATCCGCCGGCCTTCCGGAGCAGGACGTCCAGGCGGGCACGTCTTTTCCGCGACGTCGATCCCGGGGGCAAGACACGCGCGAATCGGCGAACGGAGGGGTCCTCGGCCTCGTTCGTCGCGGCGAGAGGGGCGCCCCGGCTCTCGCGCACCGCGAAGCCCGAAGGGCTCTTTTCGACGACCCCGAATCGGCCGGCTCGCGCGTCGCCGAGGAGGATCAGGTCGGACACGAAGACCCTTGCGGCGCGTAGACGGGCGACGGCGCCGTCGAACGTGCGCTCGTTCCGCAGCACGTCCGCGAGGAGAAGGGTCATGGGAGTGCCCGACGCCGCCGTTTCGCCCCCTGCGATCGCCTGGATCGCGAGGCCGATGCCCTCGCGGTTGAAGCCGGAGGCGACGCCGAGCATTCCCGCGAACCCGACGGAAAGGTAGGGGATCTTCCCGTCCGGAGCGACGACCGACACGAGCTTCTGGCGGTCGAAGATGTCGCCGCCCTCGAAGTCGAAGTCGCGCGCGAGGAGAAGCGATCCGTCGCTCCCCCTCGCGACGAAGCCCGTGCACGCGGCGGCGAGCGCCGGCGCGTCCACGAAGCGCTGCGAGACGTCGTGCAGCGCGTGGAGGTCGAGCATCCGTCGGTACGCGTTCCAGCCCGAGGGCGGCGGCACCGGCTCGTAGCCGTCCGCGAGCCCCGAGATGGAGACGAGGAGATCGTCCGGAATCTCGTCCGGCAGCTTCCGCAGGCGAAAAGCGGAAAGCTGCCTGATGAGCGACCGTTTGAGGCCGCCGGGGATGAGCGCGGTGAAAAGCCGCTCGAGATGGGTCTCCTGCGAACGGATCCACGGACGCGTGAGACGGCCGAACGAGAACCCGAGGCCATAGGGCGCGCCTTCGAATCGCCCGACGAGAATTGAGCCGGTCGCGCCCGCCGCCCGGTCTTCCGCCACCCACGAGCTTCCGAGCCGCCGCACCTCCCCGACGACTTCCGGCGCGACCTCCGCGGCCGGAGGCGCCGTTTCCGGGCGCCGTGGCGCGCAGCCGGCGAGGAGAGCGGCGGCCAGGGGGAGGACGAGCGCGCGTCTCACGCGGCGTCATCCCAGAAGCGCGTGAAGAGGTACCACTGAGCCGGGTGTGCCCGGATCGTCCGCTCCATCGAGGCGACGAAGCGCGCGAGCGCAGCCGTCACGGCGGCTTCGCCCTCCGGGCCGCGCGCGTTCTCGACGCGGATCGCCTCCTCGACCACCGTTCGATACCGCCCGTCGTCGTCCTGCAGGACGAACACGGGAAAGATCGGCGCGCCCGAGGCCTGTGCGAGGCGGAACGGCCCGACCGGAAAGGAGGCGGTCTTTCCGAAGAACGGCATGGCGACGCCGGTGCCGGACACGTCCCGGTCGCCCTGGATCGCGACGCACATGTTCTCTTCGAGCGCCTTTCGAACCGGGAGAAACGCGAAAGGCGACGTGTCGATCGGAAGGCCTCGCACGCCGAGCATCCGGCGCGCGTCCTCGCGGTGCCGCTCGATGACGGGCGACGGGTCGGGCACGTAGACGGCGGCGACCTTCAGCCCGAGCTGGGCGAGGAAGAGCCCGCCGAGCTCGAAGTTCCCGACGTGCGCGGTCAGCAGGATCGCGCCCTTTCCCTCGCGCTGCGCGACCACGAGACGCTCGTCGCCGATGCGGTCCGAGAGAAGAGAGGCCGGATTCACGCCCTTGCGCCCCGAGTAGCGGAGCAGGTCGATCCAGAGACGCGAGTGGCGCGACACCATCTCGCGCCCCGTCTCCTCGACCGCGCGCGCGTTGCGCGGCAGCCCGAGAACCACCGCGACGTTGTCGAGAATCGCGTCGCGGACCGAGTCCTTCTCCCAGATCGCCCGTTCGGCGGTGGCTTCCGCGAGACGGGCGACCCAGACGGTCGGCAGGGTCCGCGCCATCCAGCGGAAGAAGGGGAACCAGAGCCCGAACGTCACGTTCACGAGATTCGAGACGATCCCGGGCTTTTCCCCGGGCCATTCCAGAGGCGAGCGTCGCGTCACACCGTGAGAATGCCATGCGCCGCCGGGCGCTAACATCCACCGCCAAATGAGAAAGCCCGTCGTCCTCATCACGGGAGCAAGCGGAGAGATCGGCCACGGCCTGATCGCGCGCCTCGCCGCCGACGGCTCGCGGCCCATCCTCACCGTCGACCTCAAGCCTCTCGACGCCGAGCAGGGTCGTCTCGTCGCGCGCGAGTTCACCGGCTCGATCCTCGACCGGACCGTTCTCGAACGGATCCTCTCGGAGTTCGAGATCGACCTCATCTTCCACCTCGCGGCCCTCCTTTCCACGCGCGGCGAATTCACGCCGGTGACGGCCCACCAGGTGAACGTGGAGGGGTCGCTCAACCTCCTCGAGTTCGCGCAGAGCGAGCGCCAGTCTCACGGGCGACCCGTTACGTTCCTTTATCCCTCCTCGATCGCCGCCTACGGCCTTCCGGACCTCGCGACGAAGAATCGCGCCGGAAGAGTGACGGAGGACGACTTCAACCAGCCGACGACGATGTACGGCTGCAACAAGCTCTAT
>DATGDV010000026.1:0-9240 GCA_035310685.1 Thermoanaerobaculia bacterium | reverse complement strand
GACATCTGGATCTGGATCGTGTGAATGACGTCGATGTAGAGGAAGTTGGAGACGAGAAACCAGAGGAGGGAGGGCGTTTTGGGGAGGGAGCGGATGGTGTGGAGAACGTCCCGAAGAGGGGATGAAGACGAAGACGAAGAGGAGGATTTCTTAGAAGGTAATGCGGCGTCGTGGGATGACTCAGCGGCGCCTGATGCGCCGCCGCCGCCCGCGCCCTCTCTATCGTTCGCAGAAATCTCTTTCTCTGCTTCTCTCCCTTTCTCTTCCTCTTCGTTTCTTCCGATCCCCGGGGCGCGCGCGGGCTTTCCGCCGCGAGCCGCCTTCGGGAGGCGCGCGAAGAAGAGCAGCGGAACGGCCGCGGCGAACCACAGCAGCGCCGTCGGCAGGTAGGCGTTCTGGCGGACCCACGGCGCATCCGCATGCGAAGAAACAGGAGCGACCGAGAAGGCGCCGCAGACGACACGCAGCGCTTCGGGCATCTTCGCCCGGATGTCCCCGGAGAGGAAGGGCAGCACGAGGAACATGCCGAGGAGCGACCCGATGTAGCCCGCGGCCACGCCGAAGCCCGACACCCGCCCGGAGTTCGTCTCGTCGGAGACGTCCGGAAGGAGCGCGTTGTAGAAAACGTACGCGCACTGGAACGCGATGTTCGCGAACGCGAAGAAGACGAGGACCCGCGGCACCGGCCCCGGCGCGGCGACGAGCGCGGTGAAGGCGACGCCCGCGAGGACGAACGGCACCAGGAAGCGCCGCTTGCCCGCGCGGTCCGCGAGGTGTCCGAGAAAAGGCGCCGCCACGGCCACGACGGCCATCGAGAGGCCGAACGCGAGAGAGAACTTCTCGCTCCCGCGAGGCACCCGCCCCGCGATGTCGAGCGGGAGATGCAGCGACAGGAGGTTCATCGCGAAGCTCGTCGCCCCGAGCTCGTAGAGGCTCCATGCGAGAACGGTCCCGCTTCGGGCCCTCACGAGATCCTGTAAGCCGCTTGGGGCCCTCGGGACGGACGGACGACCAGCGCCCAGACGATGCCGAAGACGAATCCGCCGACATGCGCCCAGAACGCGACGCCTCCCTGCGAGGCCGCGGCGCGTCCGGCTTGCGTGAGCTGCTGCGATCCCATCCAGAACTGGAGCGCGAACCACCCGAGGAGGTAAACAGCCGCGGGAAGCTCGACGACGGGAAAGAGGATGAAGAGCGGGACGACGGTCACGATGCGGGCGCGCGGGTAGTAGACGAAGTACGCCCCGAGGACGCCCGCGATCGCGCCCGACGCACCCAGGTTCGGGATCTCCGAAGCCGGCGACAGAAATGCCTGCAGAAGCGTCGCGCACAGGCCGGAGGCGAAATAGAAGAACAGAAACCTGAAGTGGCCGAGCGCGTCCTCCACGTTGTCGCCGAAGATCCAGAGAAAGAGCATGTTCCCGAGAAGGTGCACGAGGCCTCCGTGCAGGAACATCGCGGTGAAGATCGTGGCGACGGCGTCCGAGAACGTCCAGCCGGCGAGGTGGGGATGGAAGAACCGGAGCGGGATGAACGCGTACCTTTCCAGGAACGCGTCCAGGTTGTCCCCCTGGAGGAATTCCAGCACGAACGCCGCGACGTTTGCGACGACGAGGAGTCGCGTGACGAAGGGGACCGTCCGCGTCCGAATCGTGTCGCGCAGCGGGATCATGAACGGCCCATGATACGGGCGCGCGACGCGGGGGCGGTTACCTCCGCCGCTTGTTCAGCAGATCCTTGAGATCCTTGCCCGCGCGAAAACGCGCGACTTTCGCCGCCGCGATGCGGATCGCGGCCTTCGTCCGCGGGTTGATCCCCGCGCGCGCCTTGCGGTCGGCCACGTGGAAGACGCCGAGACCCGGAATCGCGACGCGCTGGCCCTTTTTCAGGTTTCCGGTGATCGCATTCACGACCGAGTCGAGCGCGGCGGTCGCATCCTTTCGTGTCAGGCCTGTGTCGTTCGCAATTGCATCCACGATGTCGGCTTTGCCCGCCATGGCGTCTCCTTCTGGCTTGGTGTCGCCGGGAAGCGCCGGCAATGTAGGCTCGGCAAACTGCCTTGTCAACGCGGAGATTGCCGACGAAGCACCGCGGCCGAGAAGCCGTCGTGCGTGGCTCCCGGCAAGACGCGCACGAGTCCCGCGGGCGAAAGGGCGGCCGCGAGCGGCGCGGGGAGGCTGGAGGCCTCCGGGATGGCGCGCCTGAACTCCGGCCTCTCGCCGAGCAGGACGTCCACCACGTCCTCGTTTTCCTCCCGCTCGAGCGAACACGTCACGTAGACGACCGAGCCACCCGGCGCGACGAGGTCGAGCGCGGCTGCGAGCAGCCGCCGCTGGGTCTCGGCAAAACCGGCCAGGTCTTCGGGCTTCAGGCGGAGCCGTATCTCCGGGTTCTTGCGAAGCGTCCCCGTTCCCGAGCAGGGGACGTCGAGGAGAATCGACGCGAAGAGCCGGCGCGGCAAGGGCGGACGGCCCGCATCCGCACGCACGACGAGCGCCTCGCTCCGGCGTCCGGCCGCGGCGAGGTTGGCGGCCAGCCTGAAGGCGCGGGACGCCGTCCGTTCGAGCGCGACGACGCGGCGCGCGCGGCCCGTCGCGAGGAGGGTCCGTGTCTTGCCGCCCGGCGCCGCCGCGAGGTCGGCCACGACCTCCGCCGCTGGAACCAGCTCCACCATCGCCTGCGCGGCGACGTCTACGACCGCGACCGCTCCGGACGCGACGAGAGGGGTCGACGCAGCGTTTCCGGCCGTCACCGTGAGGGCGAGCGGAGCCCACGGCGAGCGTACCGCCTTGATGCCGTCCGCGGCGAGACGCCCGACGATCTCCTCGGGCGTCCCGGCCCGGGGGTCCGCGAGGAGGTCGATCGGCGCGTCCTCGTCGTCGGCCTCGAGCGCCGCCCGCGCCGCCGCTTCGCCGAACGCCGCGACCCAGCGCGCCACGAGCCATTCCGCATGCGACGTCTCGAGTGCGAGCCGGCGGACGGGATCCGCACCTCCGGGCAGCACGACCGCGCCGGGCCGAGGCTCTTTCTCGGCCACGCGGCGGAGAACGGCGTTCACGAGGCCCGCGGCCCTCGGCGCGAAGCTCCGCACGGCGGCCACGGTCTCACCAACCGCGGCGTGGGGGGGCACGCGATCCATGAGAAGAAGCTGGGCGGCCCCGAGGCGAAGCGCGGCGAGGACCTCCGGGTCGAGCGATTCCGGCGTCTGCCGGAGGTGCCGCGAGAGGACGTGGTCGAGGCGTATGGCGCCCCGAAGGGTCTTCTTCACGAGAGCGCGCAGAAAGTCGCGGTCGCGAGGCTCGAGATCGCGACCTCGCGCGTCCAGCAACGGCGCCGCATGCGCCCCGTCCCGCGCCACGCGCACGAGGACGCCGAGCGCCCGCTCGCGGACGGGCCTCGATCCGGCCATTAGCCCCAGCGCTCGCCGGGGGCGACGCGCTCGCCGCGCACGAACTCCGCTGCAGGGAGAGGCTTGCGGCCCTCGGCCTGCAGCGTCGCAACCGAGACCGCCCCTTCGCCGCACGCGACGACGACGCGCGGACCCGCTTCGAGGAGAACTCCCGGGGTTTCTCTGCCCCCTCTCGCATCGAAAGCCTCTCGCGGAACCGGTGAGAGGCCCGAAAGCTTCAAGCGCATATCTCTTCGAAAGGTGAAGAGTCCGGGCCACGGGGTGAAGGCTCGCGCTCGACGCGCCAGCTCGAGCCCCGGCCGCGACCAGTCCACACGCCCGTCCTCGCGGGCGATCTTCGGGCAATAGGTGGCGAGAGAGTCGTTCTGGGGAACCGGGGGAAGGAAGATTTTCTGAGAAGGCGGGTGAGGGGCCGTCCCTCCCGCGCCCGCGATGCCGCGCGGCATCAGCGGTGCGGTGGCGCCGGGCAATTCACCTTCTGAGAAAAACTGCCCGGCGGTGCTCGAAGGCGCACCGGTTTCCGCCGACCGCTCTCCCTTGCCCCGTCCTTTTTCCCCTTCTAAGAAATACAACGTCTCGACGAGCGCATCAGCCCCCATTTGCGCCAGCCGCGCGCCCAGCTCTTCAGCAGTCTCTTCGTCCCCGATCCTCGTCTCCCGGGCCGCGTACACCGGGCCCGTGTCCATGCCGGCGTCCATCTTCATGATCGAGACGCCCGTGAACGCGTCCCCCGCGAGGATCGCCGCTTGCACGGGCGAGGCCCCGCGCCAGCGCGGAAGGAGAGAGCCGTGCACGTTCAGGCAGCCGAGCCGCGGCAGGTCCAGAACCCTCTGCGCCAGGATTTTTCCGTACGCGACGACGACGAAGACGTCGGCGCTCGCTTCGGCGAGACGCGCGAGGGCGGCGTCATCCTTCAGCGTCGCGGGCTGGAAGACGTGGATTCCCAGCGACTTCGCCCGAGCGGCGACCGGCGGATCGGTCACGTCGCCCTTTCTCCCGACGGGTTTGCCCGGCTGGGAAACGACGAGCGGAACGCGATGCCCCGCCGCGAGGACCGCCTCGAGCGTCGGAAGAGCAAAGGGCGGCGATCCGAAAAAAACTATTCGCACCGCGCGAGTGTATCGACACGAAACCCCGTTTTCCCTCTAGAATGCGCGCATCCCGACTCGGGAGCGAATCGAAGAAAGGACGGATTCACATGGCTGGAATGACGAAATCGCAGATCGCGGAGCACCTCGCCGAGAAGACCGGCGTCACGAAGAAGGTCGCGGCGCAATACCTCGAGGAGCTCGCCGCCCTCGCCTACAAGCAGGCGAAGAACTCGTTCACGCTGCCGGGTCTCGGCAAGCTCGTGCTCGTGAACCGCAAGGCACGCATGGGCCGCAACCCCGCGACCGGCGAGGCGATCAAGATCCCGGCGAAGCGCGTCGTGAAGTTCCGCGTCGCGAAAGCCGCCAAGGACTCGATCCTCGGACCAAAGAAATAAGGACGCTCCGAATTCCCTCCGGCCGCGGAGGGGGCGGGGGGAACCCGGTCCCGGGTTCCCCCGACCACGCGCCCGGCTGACCCGCACTCTCCGGAGGCGGGTGTAGCCCGCGCGGGTCAGCTCCTTCGATTGCGGTCGATCTCCTCGAAGTAGTCCGTCGGAACGAGGATCTCGCGGCTCCTGCTCCCGCCCGCGGGTGGTCCCACGATTCCGTCGCGCTGCATCATGTCGATGAGCTTCCCGGCGCGCGAGAAGCCGATCTCGAGCCTCCTCTGCAGGAACGAGATGGACGCCATGCGCTCGCGCACGACGAGACGGGCCGCCTGGTCGTACATCGGGTCGGTGTCGTCGGAGTCCGCGCGCAGTCCGCTGGCCGCCGCCTGGGGCTCGCGGTCGACCGTCACGCTCTCGTCGTAGATCGGCTTGGCCTGTTTCTTCAGGAAGCGGCAGATCTCCTTCGTCTCCTCGCCGCTGATGAAGCCTCCGTGCACGCGCATGAGATACGACGTCCCGGCGGCGAGATACAGCATGTCGCCCTGGCCGAGGAGCGACTCGGCGCCCATCGAGTCGAGGATCGTGCGCGAGTCGACTCTCGTCCGCGCCGTGTAAGCGATGCGGCACGGCAGGTTTGCCTTGATCGTGCCCGTGATGACGTCCACGGAGGGACGCTGCGTGGCGAGGATGAGGTGGACGCCGACGGCGCGGGCCTTCTGCGCGAGCCGCGCGACGGAATCTTCGATCTCCCGCGGCGCCGTCATCATGAGGTCGGCGAGCTCGTCGATGACGATCACGATGTACGGCATCGGCGAGATCGCGCCGGTCTCGTCGGCTTTCAGCCTTTCGCCGAGCTTCTCCCTGACCTCGGCCACCGAGCGCGGGTCGCGGATGGCGGCGTTGTACTGCTCGATGTTGCGCACGCCCGGCCATTCCGACAGGAGCTTGTAGCGACCCTCCATCTCGTCCACGGCCCACTTGAGCGCGTTCGCGGCCCTCTTAGGGTCCGTGATGACCGGCACGAGGAGGTGCGGCAGGTCCTCGTAGTCCTTCATGTCGTTCATCTTCGGGTCGACGAAGATGAACTTGACCTCGTCCGGGCGCGCCTTGAAGAGGATGGACGTGATCATCCCCGACACGCCCACGCTCTTGCCGGCGCCCGTCTGGCCCGCGACGAGCAGGTGCGGCATCCGCGCGAGGTCCGCGACGACCGGCTCGCCGTGCACGTCGATGCCGAGAGAGATCGTGAGAAGCGACGGCGAGCGCCGGAATCTCTCGCTCTCGATGACCTCGCGGAGCGCGATGAGGTCGCGGCTGCGGTTCGGAACCTCGATGCCGATCGCCGCGCGGCCCGGCATGCGCTCGATCCGGACCTTCTCGGCCGCCAGCGCGAGCGCGAGGTCGTTCTCGAGAGACGCGACCTGCGAGACCTTCACGCCCGCAGACGGCTTGAACTCGTACGTGGTGACGACGGGCCCCGGCGTGTAGGCGTCCACCGCTCCCTCGACTCCGAACTCGAGGCACTTGGCGGCGATGAGCTCCATCGTCTGCCGGAATTCCTCGCGGTCGCTCTCGCGATCCCTCTTCGGCGCCGGGCGGAGCAGCTTCGCGGGCGGAAAAACCCAGCCGGACGCGTCGCGGGGGGTCGGGAACGGCAGGATCCTCTGCGGCTGGTCGGCCTTCTTCTCGAGGCGGGCTGGCCGCGCCACGGGCCTCGGCGGCTCGTCATCGGCGCCGCCCGCCTTCCGGATCGAGAAGCGTCCCGCGCCCGCTTTCTCCTTGACGCGGAGCGTGGCGACGGACGGGATGTAGACGACGTCGCCTTCGGACTCCGGCGCCTTCTCGGGCGCGGGCCGGGCGGCGTCCTCCTTCGCGCGCTCGAGATGCTTTTTCACGACGTCTCGCCGCTGCTTCTCCTTCAGGGCCAGCTCGCGGCGACGCCGGCGCTCGAGGAGGAAGCCCCGCCACCAGCCCGAGAGCCGGAGCGTCGTGCCCGAGAGGCCGTCCCCGAGGGAGAGCGAGGTCGCGAGAAGCACTCCGATGAGGAGGCCGGCGGACAGGAGGATCGCGGCGCCGGGCGGGTTGAGCGCCGAGACCGCGAACGAGCCGAGGAGGTCGCCCACGAAGCCCCCCGCGTCGAGCCCGCCTCCGAAGGCGCGCGGGCGCCCGAGCGCGAGGTGCGCGAGCGAGGCGAGTGTGAGGACGACGAGCGCGACGCCGACGGCCTTCGTGCCCCAGGCGCCGACCGGACTCGAGAGAAAGCGCCGCCAGCCGAGCGCGAGAAGCGCAACGGGTGCGACGAGCGCGGCGAGGCCGAAGAACTGGAGGCTGCCGTCCGCGAAGGTGGCGCCGAAGCGCCCCGCCCAGTTGCGCGGCCGGAGCCCCTGGTCGTTCACGGCCGAGAAGAGCGAGGGGTCGTTCGGGTGATACGACACGAGCGCCGCGAGAAGAAGGAGACCCGCGGCGACGAGGACGATGCCGAGGAACTCGTCGCGCCGCCGGGCGAAGGCCGACGGAGGGGGCGCGGTCTTGAGGGCCGTCGCCACTACGAGAGAACCTTCAGCTCGCCGACGGATCCGGACGAGAGCCGCTCGGCGAAGAGAACGAGCACGAGACCGAGGAGGGCGCAGTAGACGATGAACGGCCACAGGCGCATCGAGACGACGACCCGGAGAAGGGCGAAGATCGCGAAATAGCCGACGGCGGCCGCCACCAGCATGCCGACGACGTACGCGGGCACGGAGCCGCCGTCCACCAGCGGACCGGTCTTATGCCGGTATGCGTGGAGGTTCTCGACGGCCGCGGCTGCGAGGATCGTCGGAATCGAGAGGAGGAACGAGAATTCGGCCGCCGCGCGGCGGGAAAGCCCCGCAAAAAGGCCGACGGAGATCGTGTTCCCCGAGCGCGAGAACCCGTGGAGGATCGCCGAGACCGACTGGCAGGCGCCCACGAGCGCGGCGTCGCGCGGACGCATTTCCTCGAGCGAGCGGCCGCCCTCGCCCCGCGCGGCCCCTGTGCGTTGCGCGACGACGAGAAGAACGGCCATGCCCAGGAGGGCCACGCCCATGCGGCGGAAATCGGTCATCCCTTCGATCGCGAACCGTTTCAGCGGCATCGTCAGGACGCCCGTGAGACCCACCCCGAGAACGAGGAGCCCGACGAGCTTCCAGGCGCGCCGCCTTTCCGGCGGGTCGGCCGAGAAAGTTCCCGCCAGCGTCGTGGCGATCCGGCTCCGGAAGTAGACGACGAGCGCGAACAGCGTGCCCACATGGAGCAGGACGTCGAAGAGGATTCCGGGCTGAGCGAAACCCGGAAGAAAGCGCTGCGCGAGCGCCAGATGCGCCGTCGAAGAGACGGGCAGGAACTCCGTCAGGCCCTGCACGATGCCGAGCACGACGGCCTGGCCGACTGTCACCGACATCGACGAATTGTAACAGGCGAAGGAGCGCCTCTCGGCCTATTTGCCGGGCGGTCCGAGCCTCGGTGCGAGCGCGCGAAAGACATCCAAGCCGAGAGTTTCGGCCCGGGCCGTGGCGGGCAGACCGGTATCCGCGACCGCGGAGATGGCTCGCTCGCGGCCCCAAAGCGGCGTGAGCGCGTTCACGAGAGTCTTGCGCCGCGACGTGAAGCCGGCCGACGCCACGCGGAGCGCCTCGTCGGCGCCGGCCACCGGGCCGTGTGGAACGAGCTCGAGGACCGAGGATCTCACCTTCGGCGGCGGGGAAAAATCGCCCCGCGACACGTCGAAGAGCCGCCGCGCGGCCGCGTGGGCGGCGATGTCCAGCGTGAGAAAGCCATAGGCGTCGCCTCCAGGCTCGGCGACGATCCGGTCCGCGACCTCCTTCTGGACCATGACGACGAGGCGGGAGAACAGGTCCGGCCGCCGCACGAAAGCGCGCAGCATCGGCGTCGCGCTCTCGTACGGGAGGTTGCCGACGAAAGGCACCGGCGGGCGGGCTCCGATCCGCGCGAGCGTGGCTCCGACGTCGGCCCTGAGCACGTCCGCCGTCTCCACGAAAAGCGCGCGCTCGGCCAGCTCGTGGGAGAGTCGCGCCGCCAGGACGGGGTCGATCTCGAACGCGAGAACGCGCGCGCCCCGGTCGAGGAGAGGCCGCGTGAGCGCTCCCCGGCCGGGCCCCACCTCGACGACGGTCTCCCCCTCCCGGGCCCCCAGCGCATCGAGAATTTTTTCGACCGTCGAAACGTTTGCGAGGAAATGCTGGCCCCAGCGGGGCCGGGAAAGCCGAAGGCTTGACGCTCTCACACGACGCACCCTACCATCGAAGGCCGCGCCCAAGATCGTCCCGCCGGGACCGCAAGGCCACCAGAAAGGAACTCACGAAATGTCCGC
>DATGDV010000025.1:0-4740 GCA_035310685.1 Thermoanaerobaculia bacterium | reverse complement strand
TTCCACACCTATCGCCTTTCCGACTACAAGGGAAAATGGGTCATTCTTTTCTTCTATCCCCTCGACTTCACCTTCGTATGCCCCACCGAGATCCTGGCGTTCTCGGACCGCCTCGGCGAGTTCCGGAAGCTGAACGCCGAGGTGCTCGGAGCTTCCGTGGACTCGAAGTTCAGCCATCTCGCCTGGACGGAGAAAACCCGCGAGGAGGGCGGCATCAAGGGTCTCGCGTACCCGCTGCTGGAGGATCTCGGCAAGGACCTCGCCCGCGAGTACAACGTGCTGGCCGAGAACGGCAAGATCGCGTTGCGCGGCCTTTTCATCATCGACCCCGACGGCGTCGTCCAGCACGCGACGATCAACAACACGGCGGTCGGCCGGTCGGTCGACGAAACTCTTCGCGTCCTCCAGGCGTTCCAGCACGTTCGTGAGCAGGGCGAGGTCTGCCCGGCCGACTGGAAGCCCGGCACGAAGGCCATGAAGGCGGACTGGGAGAAGTCGAAGGAGTACTTCGCCCACGCGAAGTGATCGCCCATGCCCCTCAAAAACCACTACAAGGTTGCCATCATGGGTTCGGGCCCCGCGGGTCTGACCGCGGCGATCTACGCCGCCCGCGCGAACCTCGAGCCCCTCGTCGTCGAGGGAGTCCAGCCCGGCGGCCAGCTCACCACGACGACCGACGTCGAGAACTTCCCCGGCTTCGAGCACGGCATCCAGGGACCCACGCTCATGGACGTCACGCGCAAGCAGGCCGAGCGCTTCGGGACCGAGATCGTCGTCGACACGGTCGTGGACGTCGACGTCTCGAAGCGCCCCTTCACGCTGACCCTCGAATCCGGCGCGAAGATCACCGCCGACTCCCTCATCGTCGCGTCGGGAGCATCGGCGAAATACCTCGGGCTCGAGAGCGAGAAGAAGCTGCTCGGCTACGGCGTTTCAGCCTGCGCCACGTGCGATGGCTTCTTCTTCCGTGGCAAGGACGTCGTCGTCGTGGGCGGCGGAGACACGGCGATGGAGGAAGCTACCTTCCTCACGAAGTTCTGCTCGAAGGTGTATCTCGTCCACCGGCGAAGCGAGTTCCGCGCGTCGAAGATCATGGTGCAGCGCGCCCTTCAGAACCCCAGGATCGAGGTCCTGTTCGACACGATCGTCGAGGAGATCCTCGGGGAGCCGGGGAAGGGCGTGAAGGGCGTGCGTGTGAAGAACGTGAAAACCGGCGACGTGATGACCTTGAGCGTCTCGGGCTACTTTGCCGCCATCGGCCACCAACCCAATACCCAGCTTTTTCGCGGCAAGCTCGATATGGACGAAGTGGGATACCTGAAGATCCGGCATCCCTCGACGAACACGTCGGTCCCGGGCATCTTTGCGGCCGGGGACGTCGCCGACTTCATCTACCGTCAGGCCGTCTCGGCCGCCGGAGAGGGCTGCAAGGCCGCGATCGACGCCGAGCGCTGGCTCGCCGAGCACGGCATTCACTGACGGTTCCTTCTAGAACGCCTGACCCGAGGAAAACGACAAGAGCCACCCGGTTCGACCAAGAGGGTCCGGGTGCAGCGAGCGCGCCACGTCCACGCGCAGAAGGTTGGTTTTCCCCGCGCGGGTGATCCCGATCCTGAGACCCGCCCCAACGTCCGCGAGCTTCCGTAACCCGTCGGGGTCCCCGCTGGACCACCCGACGTCGCCGAAAGCCGCGAACCCGAAGGAGACGAGCTGGAGGACCTCGGGCACGGCGAGGACGCGCGCCTCGAGATTCCCCACGAAACGGCGATTCCCTTCCACCGCGTGAAGCCGGTACGCGCGCAAGCCGTTTTCTCCGTCCAGAGGGATCTGGTTCTCGGGGTCGAGATTCCAGCCGACCATCGTTCCGAGTCGTCCCACGAACGTCCAGGGCCCCCTCAGGAAGTACGCTCGCGCGTCCGCCGAAAGGAGGGCGTTCCGCACTCCCCCGGACAGGCGTGTCGAGGCCCGGAGCGTCGAGAGCGCGAAGCCCGAAGGCAGGAGCGTCCCCATGCTTCCGGACACGAGCGCCCGGCCCGCGCCCTGCACGTCTCCGACGGGGGGCGAGAACCCGAGCTCGGCGCGTGCACTGTTGCCGAGATTGAAGTCCTCGTCCCGGTCGATCTGGTCGACGAGCCGTCGGGTGATCCAGTCGGAGCCCTCCCGCACGACACCCGCCGACAGGAACAAGAACCTGCGCCGAGCGCCTTCGCCCGGAGGCGGCGGTCCGAGGCCCCCGGCGTCCAGCGTGATGTCGCTCCACTCGACGGACCCGACGAGACGCACGACGGCGTCGGGATCGCGGGACATCAGACGCCCGCCCGTCACGAGAAGGTCGCGTTGCCGCTCCTTCCACACGGTCGCCTCCTCGCCTCGGGCATAGAGCTTCGTGTCGAAGTCCGAAGCTCGCGTCGTGCTTTCGAGGGCCCACTCGACGTCGAGCGCATAGAAGGGGCGTCCCAACGCGAGTTGCAGGAACCGGCCGTCGGAGAGATCCGAGAAGTCGAACCGGAAATTCACGTGCGGGGCGAACAGGTTCGGGTCGACGAAAAAGAGGGACCGGGACGAACGGTCGGTTTCCTTCTCCCACCCGAATCCGAACTGGCGACCGGTGCCGAGCAGGTTGTACTCCTCGGCCCCGATCGAATAGGTCGTCACGCCGCCCTTGTTCGAGAGAGAGCCGCGCAGGAGCAGCGTCCAGGCGTCGGCGGTCTCGACGACGACTCGGGTCCCCTCCGCACGGACATAGGCCCTTCGGAAGAGCCCGAACGCGCGCAGGTTGCGCTCGGTCTCGGCGAGGAGGTCCGGCCGGAGATCGTCGCCGGGCTGGAAGAGGAGCTGCTTCTGAATGAACGACGATCGGGTCGTCACGTGGAGGGAGTTCGCAAGCCCGTAGGGAAAGAACGAGATCGCCGCCTCCTGGGGCGAGAAGACGTTCGTCGTCCGGATCTCCACGGTGTCGATGCGCGGGACTTCTTCCGCCGCGAGGCTGCGCCCGAGGAGCCCGAGGAGCGCCGCCGCCGCCGCGCAGGCCGCGAGAGAGTCGCGAGTCAGCTCTTCGCGGGGTTCCAGAGGGGCTCCGGCTCCTGTCTCGTTTTCGCCGCCCAGCGGCCCATCACGAAAAGCAGATCCGAAAGGCGATTGAGATAGACGAGAGCGTGTGTGCCCACGGCCTCCTGCCGGGCGAGCGTCGTCACGAGCCGCTCGGCCCGCCGGCAGACGGTGCGCGCCTGGTGAAGGAACGCCGAGACCCAGCCCCCGCCCGGCAGCACGAAGGAGTTCAGCTCCGGCAAGCCGGCGTTCAGCTCGTCGATCGTCTTCTCGAGAAACGAGACATGGCGGGCCTCGATGACGGGCTGCTTCGGGTGGCGATCCTGCGGAAGCGTGGCGAGATCCGATCCGAGGTTGAAGAGCTCGTTCTGGATCTGCTCCAGGACGGCGTCGAGCCGGTCGCGATCCTCCTTCCGGGCGAGGCCGGAGTCGTCGCGATTCGCCGTGCGCACGAGCCCCAGGAGCGCATTGAGCTCGTCCACCGTGCCGTAGCTCTCGATGCGGACCGCGTCCTTCGCGATCCGCTGGCCCCCCACGAGGCTCGTCTCTCCGGCATCGCCTCCTCGGGTGTAAACACGGTTGATCCGGATGGCCATTCGATCCCCTTCGCCCCAAGACTACACTCCGAACGCCGGGACTTCGATGCGACGCGGGACACGACAGACCGACTATCACGTTCACACGGCCCGCTGCGGCCACGCCGGCGGCGAGATGCGGGAGTACGTCCTGGCGGCGCTCGGGAAGGGTCTCGCCGAGATTGCTTTCACGGACCACGTTCCCCTCTATTTCCTGCCGGGCGAGGATCCCGATCCTCATCTCGCGATGACGCGGGCCGAACTGCCCGGCTACGTCGAGGAGGTTCGGGCCCTGAAGGAGGAATTCGCGGGCCGGATCGACGTGCTCCTCGGCCTCGAGGCCGATTACGCGGAAGGCCGCGAAGCCGAGCTCGAGGAGATTCTCCGCGTCCACGACTGGGACGTCGTCCTCGGTTCGGTGCACTGGGTGGCCGGCGACTGGATCGATGCCCCCGGGTCCGCGAAACGCCACGAGACCGAAGGAACGGCGAACCTCTGGCGCGAGTACTACAGGCTCCTCGCGAAGGCGTCAGAGAGCGGGCTCTTCGACGTCGTCACGCACTTCGACCTCCCGAAGAAATTCGGCCACCGCATGCCGGCGGACGTGAGGGACGCCCAGGACGCGGCCGTGGCCGCCGCGCGAAACGCGGGGGTTGCGATCGAGGTCTCGAGCGCGGGGCTCCGGAAGGCCGTTGGAGAGGAGTACCCGGCTCCTCCGCTGCTCCGGACTCTCGTGACGGCCGGCGTCCCCATCGTCATCTCGTCGGATGCGCACGCCCCGGCGGAGGTCGCCTGGGGCCGCGAAAGAATCGAGGCCGCCGCGCATGCGGCGGGCGCGAGAGAACATTTGAGTTTTCGGAAGAGAAAGGCAAGACGACACCCTCTCTGAAATGCTGCGCCGGCGCACGGACACCGGTCTGCAAATTTCTTAGAAGGGTGAAGACACTCTCAGTCGTCCTCGAACGGCCGGTGTCAAGGGTCGAAGACCGCTACGCGGCGCGCTTCGCGCGCCCTTGACTCCGGCCGTTCGAGAGACAGATTTTCCATCTATCGGCGGCTGCATCAGCAGCCGCCGCATATAAGAAAAAATCTCATGCCCGCTTCTTCTTCCCCTCCA
>DATGDV010000024.1:0-4092 GCA_035310685.1 Thermoanaerobaculia bacterium | reverse complement strand
GTCGTGCGGTGGATGGCGACGCACCGCGGGAACCAGGCCCTCGTCATGGGGCGCTCGAAGATTCCGGTCGCGCTGCAGGAAGACGGAACGCCGTTCTTCGGGAGCGACTACGTCTTCGACCCGGCGCGTGCCGACCGCATCCGCGAGGGCGACGGCCTTGCCCTCGTCTGCGCGGGGAACGTGCTGCCGTACGCGCTGGACGCGTGGAACGCGCTCGTGAAGGAGGGGACGCGCGTGGACCTCGTGTCGGTGGCCGCATGGACCGACCTTTCGGACTCGGATCTCGCGCACATCGCGCGGCACGGGATCGTCGTCACGGTCGAGGACCACAATCCGAAGACCGGCCTCGGGACGTGGATCCAGGCCCGGCTCAACGACCTCGGGCTTTCCGCGCGCGTCGAGAAGATGGGCGTCACGTTCTACTCGTCGTCGGGGCCCGCGAAGGAGCTTTACGCGCTCATGGGTCTCGACGGGCCGGCCATCGCGAAGACCGTTCGCGAATCGCTGTCCCAGAAGCGCTGACGCCGGAGAGGACGAGATGTCGAGCGCGATTCCGACCGACCCGGCGACCATCGTCATCTTCGGGGGCTCCGGCGACCTCAGCAAGCGCAAGCTCGTGCCCGCGCTCTTCGAGCTCCACCGGGAGAACCAGCTTCCTCCCGCGACGGCCATCGTCGGCTACGCGCGGACGGGCGAGTCCGACGAGTCGTATCGCGCCGAAATGAAGGCCGCGGTCGCCGAGTTCGCCCGGAAGAAGCCCGTCGAAGACGCGGAGTGGAGCAGCTTCGCCTCCCGGCTTCACTTCATCCGGGGCGACCTGACGATCCCGAAAAACTACGCGAACCTCAAGGCGCGCCTCGAGTCGATCGAGAAGGAGCGCGGCCTGCCGGGGAACCGGCTCTTCTACCTCGCGATCCCGCCCTCCTCGATCGGCACCGTGGTGGCGAACCTCGGCCAGGCGGGCTTCGTCTATCGCGTCGACGGCGGCCCGTGGTCGCGCGTCATCGTGGAAAAGCCGTTCGGGCGCGACCTTCAAACGGCCCGCGCGCTGAACGAGGAGCTGGCCCAGGTCTTCCGCGAGCGGCAGATCTTCCGCATCGACCACTACCTCGGCAAGGAGACCACGCAGAACATCCTCGTCCTGCGGCTCGGGAACGGCATCTTCGAGCCGCTCTGGAACCGCCGCTACGTCGACCACGTGCAGATCACGGTGGCCGAGTCCATCGGAGTCGAGAACCGCGGGAAGTTCTACGAGGAGGCCGGCGTCCTCCGCGACATCATCCAGAACCACGTTCTCCAGCTCCTGTGCCTCGTCGCGATGGAGCCGCCGGTCGCCTTCGATCCGAACGCCGTGCGCGACGAGAAGGTGAAGGTGCTGCGGTCCATCCGGCCGCAGTCGCCCGAGGAGATCCTGCGCGACAGCGTGCGCGGACAATACGGACCCGGCGCCATCGAAGGGCAGACGGTCGTGGGCTATCGCCAGGAGAAGGACGTCAACCCGATGTCGCTCCGCGAGACGTACGCGGCGTGGAAGGTGCAGATCGAGAACTGGCGCTGGGCGGGTGTGCCGTTCTACTTGCGGGCCGGAAAGCGGCTCGCCAAGCGCGTCACGGAGATCGCGATCCAGTTCAAGACGCCGCCGATCGCTCTCTTCCGCCAGGTCGGCGGCCTCCGACAGGACCTGAACGTCCTCGTCCTCCGCATCCAGCCCGACGAAGGCGTCGCGCTGAAGTTCGGGGCGAAGGTGCCGGGGCACGCGACGAAGGTCGAGCTCGTCACGATGGACTTCCGGTACAGCGAGTTCTTCGGCGCGTCGCAGCCGGAGGCCTACGAGCGGCTCCTCATGGACGCGATCCACGGCGACTCCACGCTCTTCGCCCGGCGCGACGAGGTCGAAGCCGCCTGGGAGCACGTGACGCCGCTCCTCGACGTGTGGCGCGACAACCCGCCTCTCGACCACCCGAACTACGAGGCGGGCACGTGGGGGCCGGACGCGGCCGTGGCGCTCCTCGCGAGGGACGGGAGACGTTGGCGTCGGCCGTGAGGGAGATTCTCGCGTTCGGGACGGCGGAGGATGTCGCCGACGCGGCGGCTTTTCTCTTCGTGAACCTCGCGGCGAAGGCGGTCGAAGCGAGGGGAAATTTCTCTTGCTCCCTCGCAGGGGGAACGACGCCCCTGAATTGCTACCGGCTCCTGGCGGCACCGTTGATTTCTTCGAAGGTGGATTGGCCGAGAGTTCACGTCTTCTGGGGGGACGAGAGGTGCGTTCCGGAAGGCCATCCCGACCGGAACGACGAGGCCGCGCTCGATGCGCTTCTGCGCCGCGTTCCCATCCCTTCGAAGAACATTCACCGCGTCGCGGCAACCGAGCCCGACGCGGCGCCAAGATACGAGTCCGAGTTGCGCCGTGCGTTTTCTTCTCTTTCACTCGAGGAATCATCGGTCTCCTCGGACATCCCCCGCTTCGATCTGATCCTCCTCGGCCTGGGCCCGGACGGCCACACGGCATCCCTGTTCCCCGGGCATCCATCCCTCGAGGAGACGCGGCGGCTCGTTCTGCGCGTCGACGACGCGCCGAAGCCGCCTCCCTCGCGCGTCACGTTCACGCTGCCTCTCCTGAACGCGGCACGCTACGTGGCGTTCCTCGTCACGGGGGTCGACAAGGCCCCGGCCCTCGCTCGCGTCCTCGCGGACGACGAGTCGCTGCCGGCCGCGCGCCTCCATCCCGAGGGGACGCTGATGATCCTCGCGGACTCCGCTGCGCTTTCCCTTGCGACTCTTCCGCGGCCGAGAACTCCGACCACCGCCGCCGGCCGATGATCCTGGCGGGCGACATCGGCGGCACGAACGTACGGCTTGCTCTTTTCGAGATCGAGTCGGGAAGGCTCGCGCGAAAGGACGAGAAGAAGTTCCGGAGCCGCGGCGTCCCGGGGCTCGAGGGCCCCGTCGACGACTTTCTCGCGGGCCGGCACGTGGAGGCCGCCGGCTTCGGCGTCGCCGGCCCGGTCCAGGGCGGCCACTGCGAGGCCACGAACCTCCCGTGGGTCGTGGATGCGGCTTCTCTCGCCCGGCAGCTCGCGCTCACCCGGGTGGCGCTCGTGAACGACCTCTTCGCGAACGCGCTCGGCCTGTCGGAGCTTTCGGGCGAGGATTTCGCCGTCGTGAACGCGGGCACGCCAGACCTCGAAGGCAACGCAGCCCTCATTTCCGCCGGAACGGGCCTCGGGGAGGCCTACCTCGTGCGAAGCGGCGGCCGGCTCGTGCCGCAGGCCTCCGAGGGCGGACATGCGTCGTTCGCACCGCGAAATCCGTTCGAGATCGACCTCCTCAGGCACCTCCACCGCACGTACGGCCACGTCTCCTTCGAGCGGGTTCTCTCGGGGCCCGGCCTTGCCGCGCTCTACGCGTTCGAACGCTCGCTTTCCCCGGAGACTGAGCCGGCGTGGCTCTCGGCCGAGATCGCGGCGGCGGGCGATGCATCTCCGGCCGTGACCGCGGCCGGCCTCGCGGGAAAGGATCCCGTGGCCGTGCGCGCCCTCGAGCGCTTCGCCGCGATCTATGGCGGCGAGGCCGGAAATCTCGCGCTCAAGGTTCTCGCGACGGGCGGCGTCTTCGTGGGCGGGGGAATCGCTCCCCGGATCCTGCCGAAGCTGCTCGACGGGACTTTTTTCCGAGCCTTCTGCGACAAGGGGCGCTTCGCGTCGCTTCTCGCGACGATTCCGATACACGTCGTGACCAACGACCGCTGCGCGTTGCTCGGCGCGGCGCGAGCGGCCGCGGGGGCGGGCCATGGCTGAGATCGCACCCGGGAGTTCTCGGCCCTGCTCCCGCAGCCGGCGTTCGCTGGAAAGCGCATCGACGTCGAGCGCCTCGAGGCGCGCGTCGCCTCGGCGCGAGGGCGCTAGACTCGGACGCCCGAGAGAGACTTCGAGAAAGGAAGAAAACACCCGATGAGAATCAACACGAGCGGCGTTCGGGGCTCGGCCGTTCCGCGCATCTTCGTGGCGTGTTCCATCGCCACGTTCCTCGCGGTTCCCGTTCACGCCGACGAAAAGACCGCGCCCTCCCGACCTGCCGCCGCCCCGGAAAAGA
>DATGDV010000023.1:0-2808 GCA_035310685.1 Thermoanaerobaculia bacterium | reverse complement strand
GCGGCCGAGGCGGCGGCCGCGGCCGCGGCCGCCGAGGCGCACGAGGCGGCGGCGCCCGACGAGGCGGCCGCGCAGGTCGATTCGTCCGAAGAGCACGTTGCTTCGAAAGTGAAAGAGGCGGGTGCGACGCCGAAGCCGAAGGGCCACGTCACCCCGGCGGGAAAGGGCGCAAAAAAACGCGCGGCGGCCCACAAGGCGTCGCAGAAGAAGACGGCAGCGGCCCCGAGCAAGGGCCATTCACCTTCTAAGAAATCTGCGGAACCGAAGGGCAAGACGGCCGCTGCTCCGAAGGCCAAGTCCGCCGCCTCGAAGAAAAGCAAGAAGAAATAGTTCGTAACAGGAAGCAGTGAGCACGCCCATGAGCACCAACGCAGAAAAGCCCGGCGCCTCCGTTCTGGCGGACGCTTCCGCGCCCGCGACGGCCGTCGAGCCCCGGCGCAGCCGGAAAGTCGGGACCGTCGTCTCGAACAAGATGGAGAAGACCGTGGTCGTCGAGGTCTCGCGCCTCGTCAAGCACGGCCGTTACGGCCGCTTCCAGCGGAAGTCGGCGCGATTCCTGGCGGACGACCGCGTTCTCAAGGCGCAGCCTGGCGACACCGTGCAGATCGAGGAGACCCGGCCTCTGTCGGCCCGGAAGCGCTGGCGCGTGACCGCGATCGTGACGAAGGGCCGCGCCGTCGTCTCCGACACCGCCGAGGTCCCGGGAAGCGAGGCGAAGAGCCCGGCGAAGAGCGCGCACGAGAAGAAGACGCACGAGAAGGGCGCCGCGCCGGCGGGGAGGGAATCGTGATCCAGATGGGGACGATCCTCGAAGTCGCCGACAACTCGGGCGCCCGTCGCCTCGCGTGCATCAAGGTGCAGGGCGGCTCGACCGGCGATTTCGGCCGGATCGGCGACGTGATCACCTGCTCGGTGAAGGAGTCGAACCCGGACGCGCCCGACCCGGTCAAGAAGGGAAAGGTCGTCAAGGCCGTGATCGTGCGCACGGTCCGCGAGCAGCGGCGCCGCGACGGCAGCTACATCCGCTTCGACACGAACGCCGCCGTTCTCGTCAACAACGAAAAGGAGCCGATCGGGACCCGCGTGTTCGGGCCGGTCGCGAGGGAGCTGCGCGAGAAGAAGTTCATGAAGATCATCTCGCTGGCTCCGGAAGTCATCTGAACATGAAGAAGAAACAACCGACCTACGCCGGGAAGCGCCGGATCCGCAAGGACGATGTCGTCGTCGTCCTCACGGGAAAGGACCGGGGGGCGCGCGGGAAGGTCCTCAAGGTTCTGCCCGGGAAAGGCCGCGCCGTCGTCGAGGGCGTGAATAAGATCAAGCGGGCCACGCGCGCGAATCCCCAGAAGAACATCAAGGGCGGCATCCTCGAGCGCGAGGCGCCCGTCTCTCTTTCGAACCTCATGCTCGTCGACCCCGAAGGCGGCAAGCCGACGCGCGTGGGGATCCGCCCGGAGGGCGGCGAGTGGGTTCGTTACGCCAAGAAGAGCGGGGCGACCATCGGCACGCTCCGGCCGGCGGGCGAGTGAGGA
Source organism: Thermoanaerobaculia bacterium (assembly GCA_035310685.1). Classification (GTDB taxonomy): domain Bacteria; phylum Acidobacteriota; class Thermoanaerobaculia; order UBA5066; family UBA5066; genus Fen-183. The sequence goes on along the minus strand of DATGDV010000023.1, from coordinate 1,276 downwards.
CGACATGAGCACGGCACGTCTGCAGGAGAAGTACAAGAAGGACGTCATCCCGATCCTCAAGAAGGAGTTCGGGATCGCGAACCTCATGGCCGTCCCGAAGCTCGAGAAGATCGTCCTCAACATGGGGATCGGCGAAGCCATCGCGAACGCGAAGCTCGTCGACGCCGCGGCCGAGGAGCTCACGAAGATCGCCGGCCAGCGCGCCGTCGTCACGCGGGCCAAGAAGTCGATCGCCACGTTCAAGCTGCGCGCGGGAATGCCGATCGGCTGCCGCGTGACGCTGCGCGGCGACCGCATGTACGAGTTTCTTGACCGTCTCATGAATGTCGCGCTTCCGCGCGTGCGGGACTTCCGGGGCGTGCCGACGCGTTCGTTCGACGGGCGCGGCAATTTCACGCTCGGCGTCAAGGACCATCTCATCTTTCCCGAGATCGACCCCACGAAGATCGACAAGTCCAAGGGTCTCAACGTCACCATCGTCACGACGGCAGGCTCGGACGACCGGGCCCGGGTTCTCCTGAGAGAGCTCGGCATGCCGTTCGGCCGATAGCAAGTCAAGGAGCGCAGGCATGGCTCGTCGCGCCGCGATCATCAAGGCGAACTCGAAACTGAAATACGCGATCCGCAAGCGAAACCGCTGCGTGCGCTGCGGCCGTCCGCGGGCGTTCATGCGGAAGTTCGGCATGTGCCGCATCTGCTTCCGGAACCTCGCGCTCGCGGGCTACGTGCCCGGAGTGACGAAGGCGTCGTGGTGAGGAGGGACGCATGAGCATGTCGGATCCGATCGCCGATCTCCTCGCCCGCGTCCGCAATGCGCTCGGGGCGCGGCACGAGAAGACGGACATCCCGTCGTCCCGCTTCAAGGTGGAGCTGGCCCGCATCCTGAAGGACGAGGGCTACATCAAGAACTTCAAGGTGATGGACGACCGCGGCGGAAGCCTGCTTCGTCTCTACCTCAAGTACGACGAGACGGGAAACCCGGTCATCCACGGCCTGACGCGGACGAGCAAACCGGGGCGCCGCCTCTACCGGGGCAAGGATGCGCTGCCGGAGGTCCTGGGAGGCCTCGGCATCTCCATCGTCTCCACGTCCCAGGGCCTCCTGACCGGGCAGGACGCCCGGAAGCGCGGCCTCGGCGGCGAAGTCGTCTGCACGGTCTGGTAGGGGCGGGGAGCACACGATGTCTCGAGTCGGAAAGAAGCCCATCGCGATCCCCAAGGGGGTCCACGTGAGCGTGGCCGCGGCCTCGGTCGAGATCAAGGGCCCGAAGGGCGCC
>DATGDV010000022.1:0-1914 GCA_035310685.1 Thermoanaerobaculia bacterium | reverse complement strand
CGGCCCTCACGAACACGCGTCTCGAGTCCATCGAGAAGATGCTGGCCGATTTCGAGGACCGCACGCGCCGCCTGTCGATCGTCGCCGGGCTGTCGGCGGTGCGCGATCCCGGCATGGGCGGCGTCGGCGGCCTCACGGCGGTGCCCGTGAACCCCGCTGATTCCGTCGAATCGGGCCTCAGCGAGGCCGGACGCCGGGGCGCCCTCCTGTCCTCGCGCCTGACGCTCGTCGAGAAGAAGCTCTTCATGCAGGCCGACCAGCTCGCCCTGACACCCAGCATCGTTCCCGCCGCGGGGGTGCTGACGGCCGGGTTCGGAGCGCGGCCCGACCCGTTCACGAGCCATTCCGAATTTCACACGGGCATCGACATCTCGACCCCCGCCGGAAATCGCGTGGTCGCGCCGGCGTCCGGGACGGTCGTCCGCGTGGGGTGGGACAAGGGTTTCGGACACTTCCTCGAGATCGCCCACGGCTACGGCGTCACGACTCTCTACGGACACCTCCAGGCGGCGCGCGTCGCGGAAGGCCAGCGCGTCAAGCGCGGCGACCTCGTTGCGCTCGTGGGCTCCACCGGCCGCTCGACCGGCCCGCACCTCCACTACGAGGTGCACGCCGAGGGCAAGCCCGTGAACCCGCTGGACTACGTCCTGAACGCCTTTTAGTCAGCAGCACATCCTTTTTTCCTTCCGGTTTTTTCTCTTCATTCTTTCTCCCCGAGAAAGAAGATTCGAACAGTTTTCTGATATGCGGCGGCTGCTGGTGCAGCCGCCGATAGTTGAAAATCTTCTCCCCGAATGTCCGAAGTCAAGGGTCTGGGACCGCTGCGCGGCGCGCGGAGCGCGCCCTTGACGTCGGACATTCGGGGAATATCCGCATTCCTTCTTGCTGTTAAACTCGTCTCTTCGCGTGCGCTCTTTGCGCGCGCAATTCCTTCATGATCATCGACAAGGCACTCTCCAAAGTCTTCGGGACCAAGCACGAGCGCGACATAAAGGCGATGAAGCCGCGCGTCGAGGCCATCAACGCGCTCGAGCCCGAGGTCAAGGCGCTCGGCGACGACCAGATCCGCGCGCGCATGGCCGGGATCCGCGCGCGCGTTCAGGATGGCCTGAAGAATCTTCCCGCGAACATCGAGGAGAGGCGCGCGCTTTCCCGCGAGGTCCTCGACAAGGAGCTCATCGAGGTCTTCTCGCTCGTGCGCGAGGCGGCGTGGCGCTCGATCGGACAGCGCCACTACGACGTCCAGCTCATGGGGGGCATGGTCCTCCACGAGGGCAAGATCGCCGAGATGCGGACGGGCGAGGGCAAGACGCTCGTCGCGACGCTCGCCGTCTCGCTCAACGCGCTCACGGGGCGCGGCGCGCATCTCGTCACGGTGAACGACTACCTTGCGCGCCGCGACGCCGAGTGGATGGGCAAGATCTACCAGTTCCTCGGCTTCAGCGTGGGCTGCATCCAGCACGACATGCCCGACGAGGAGCGCCGCGAGGCCTACGCGCGCGACATCACGTACGGCACGAACAACGAGTTCGGCTTCGACTACCTGCGCGACAACATGAAGTTCGAGCTCTCCCAGATGGTCCAGCGCGGGCACGTCTTCGCCGTCGTGGACGAAGTCGACTCGATCCTCATCGACGAGGCGCGCACCCCGCTCATCATCTCGGGCCCGTCCGAGGGCGAGACGGACATCTACTACAAGGTGGACCGGATCATCCCGAAGCTCGTCAAGGGCGAGGAGATCAAGGACAAGTACGGAAACAAGACGACGACCGGCGACTACCTCCTCGACGAGAAGGCGCACACGTCCTCCCTGACCGAGGAGGGCGTGACGAAGTGCGAGCGCCTCCTCGGCGTCGAGAACCTCTACGACCCGACGAACATCGACATCCTCCACGCCTGCCAGCAGGCTCTCCG
>DATGDV010000021.1:0-4108 GCA_035310685.1 Thermoanaerobaculia bacterium | reverse complement strand
TCCTCGGCTTTCCGCCCTCGCGCCGCGGCGAGCGCGACCGCTGGTACGTCGCGAACGCCTCCCGCCCCGGCACCGCCGTACTGTTCGAGTCGCCTTTCCGGATCGTCGAATCCCTCGAGACGCTCGCGAGGGCCTGGGGAGATCCGCCCGTCGTCCTCGGACGCGAGCTGACGAAACTTCACGAGGAGGTCCTGCGCGGGAAGGCCTCGGAAATCGCGCGGGTCCTCGCGGCACGGCCGGCGGTCAAGGGAGAGATCGTGTTCGCCGCCGCCGCGTCCCCACGCGAGCCCTCGTAAGGGAATTCGATATCGTTGGGCTGGCGGATCGTGTCCGACTCTCGAAAGGGGTCGCCAGTGAAAGAGGAGCGAATTCTTCTGGTGGTTCCGCGGCTCAGTCTCGACGGAGCCACCCCCACGGTGGGAGACCTCATCTTCACGAACCGGCAAGTCTTCCTGGTCAGGAGGGCCGGCAATGCCGACCTCGCACGATCGTTCGGCAAGGTCGCCGCAACGGAGGCCGGGCGACGCAGCAGAAGAGTTTCACGCCCTCAGGCTCGACCTCTCGACACGATCCTCGCGACGGCCGATCCGCGCACGCGGTTCGAATATCGTGAGCTTCAGAGCATCACCGTCAGGGTCGGCGGTCTCTTTTCTTCCCCCTCCGTCCGGTTCATCCCCCGCCACGGGCGGCGCCTCAAGTTCTCGGGCAAGAGTGCGGCTCTCGAACTCCTTGCCTCGGCGGTTCCCCTGCTGGCCGGAGCGGGAGCCCCCATATCGCTCTCGTAGACCTGCCCCCCGGAGGGGCCGCATACCGCCATCCGGCCGGACGTTCGTTTCCATGGAGAATCACGAGGGGCGTTTCGGCCCTAGGTCGCCGAGCGGTCTTCGAAGGCGAGGCGCGCGTCCGATTCGAGGAGCTTTTCCAGGACGGGCCAGTCGACGTCGGGCTGGGATGCGAAGGCATGGAGATAGAGCGCGACGTCTCGTGACTCGTGGGAGGCGAGGAGCGCGTCGACCGCGCTCCGAAGGGCTTTCGCCGACGGCGCCGGGATCGCGCCCTCGTTCGTCAGGCTGGGCCCCTCGTGCGGAAGCTTCAGCGCCTCGAGAAACGACGAGATGAGCGCCGCCTGCCGGCGCGTGAGGGCCGCCGAGAGGACGTAAAGGCAGAGGTCGGAGGCACGCCGGTCGCGCAGGGTGCGCCTGACGTACGCCAGCCGCGTGTCCTCGGGCAGCTTCGAAAACCGCTTGAGAGGAATCTGCTGGTACGTCAGGACGCCGCCCGCGATCTTCTCGGGCAGCTCGTCGTCCTCGCATGCCGCCGCCACGACGGCGGCCACCTCGGCGCTCGACATCCGCCGAAAAAGCTCGTGCGCCTTCGGGACTTTCATCCGAGGGCGAGGATAACCGACAATGGAGGGCTTGATCGTCCTGCACGGTGCCCCGCGTCCGTCCGGATTCGCCCTCTGGGCGGAAGGCCTCTACGTGCCCCGGGACGCGCGGGACCGGCACCCGCGCGCCCTCGAGCCGTGCGAGCTCCTGGAGGCGCTGAACGCCGAGGGGCTCGTGTCCGGGATTTCCCAACGCACGGAAACGACCCTGCTCACGCTCGTCGTACCCGCCGTTCACGGGCGCCCCGTCCCCTCGGCGCCGGCGCTCCGGGAGCCCGCCGACTACGCGCCGCCTTTTTCCGCTGCGCTCCGGATCTACGAGGTCCCCGCCTTCGTGATGCCGATCGCCCCTGCTCTCGAGACGCTGCTCGCGCTCCCGGCGGCACTCCGGGCGCGCCCTCTTCCCGTGTCGGCGGGAGACGATCTCGACTACTGGGCGGAGGTGGCGCGCTGGGTGTTCGACCTGCTGCTCCGCCGCCGCGTCGCGCCGGGAGCCGACGGCACGCATCCCCGCTGGCGGCCCGTCCTGGACGATCCTCACGAGAGGGAGCGTCTCAGGCGCCTCGCCGAGGCCATGCCGCCGGTGTCGCGGGCGATCCTGCCGCCGGGCGCCCGACTTGGATCCGACGGCGCGCTCCCGCCCGCCCGCGGGCTGCTCGTCGCGTTCCTCGGCGACGCCGTGGACGCGGCCGCGCGCGACGTCCTCAAGGACGTCCTTCCGGAAGAGCGTCGCCGCGCGGGCGACTCGCCTGAGGCCGAGGTCATCGCCGCGCTCGCGGACCCCGCGACCCGCGTGCTCGAATCCGGCGTCCTCGCGCGCCTCGCCGAGTGGAGCCTCCCGCTCCTGGATCCCCTGCCCGAGAGTCTGCTGCGTCTCGGCATCCGCGTCGTGCCCCCTTCCGAAGCGGGCGGCGCCTTCTCGCTCGCGTACGTTCTCGAGTCGGGGGAAAGCCCGGAGGTTTCCCTTCCCGCCGAGGAGATCTGGGCGACGACCGAGGGGGCGATGCGCCGGCGGGGGCGCCTGTTCACGAATCCGCAGGACACGCTTCTCGCGCGGCTCGGGACGGCCGCGGCGCTCTCGCGCCCCGTCGCGCGGAGTCTCGAGGAGCGGCATCCCACCGGCGTCGTCCTGTCGCCGGACGAAGCGTGGCGTTTCCTGTCCGACGAGGCCCCTCTTCTCGGCGAGGCCGGCATCGCCGTCCGCCTGCCCGGAGGCGGCAGTCTCGCGCGCGTCGCACTCAAGCTCGTGGCGCGCGCGCCGGGGCCGGCCGAGGCCGACGCGTCCGTCGTCCGCTTCGGCCTCGACGCTCTCGTGGATTTCGACTGGCGGGTGGCCGTGGGCGACGCGCTCCTCTCTCCCCACGAGTTCGAAGAGCTCGCGGCCCGGCAGATTCCACTCGTCGAGATCCGGGGAGAGTGGGTCCTTCTCGACAAGGAGAATCTGGAACGGGCCCGCCGCCTCCTCGACCGCAGGCCCGGCGGCCGCACGACGCTCGGCGAGCTTTTGCGCCTCGCGGGGGGCCTCGACGGCGAGCAGGAGGACGTCCTCGTCGACGCGGTGGGAGGCGAGGGGTGGGTCGGGCGTCTCCTCGATCCGGAGATCGCGCGGCGCGAGATCGCCGGCTTTTCCCCGCCTCGCGGCCTGACGGGCACCTTGCGTCCCTACCAGATGCGCGGCGTCGGATGGCTGCGCTTCCTCCTGTCGCGCGGTCTCGGAGCCTGTCTCGCGGACGACATGGGCCTCGGCAAGACGATCCAGTTCCTCGCCGCCCTTCTCGCCGCGCGAGACGCCGGGGAGCGCATCGGCCCGTCGCTCCTCGTCTGCCCGACGTCCGTCGCCGAGAACTGGGTCCGCGAGGCCGAGCGCTTCGCCCCGCAGCTCCGCGTCGTCGTGCATCACGGCGCGGGGCGCGCGAGCGGGACGGCGTTCTCGCGGCTCCTCGGCGAGACGGACCTCCTCGTCACGACGTACGCCCTCGTCCACCGGGACCGCGCCCTTCTGTCGGGCGTCACGTGGGAATACCTTGCGCTCGACGAGGCGCAGAACGTCAAGAACCCTTCCGCCGCGCAATCACGCGCCGCGCGCTCTCTCCGAGCCCACCGGCGCGCGGCGCTCACCGGCACGCCCGTCGAGAACCGTCTCGCCGAGCTGAAGTCCATCTTCGACTTCCTCAATCCCGGCCTCCTCGGAACGGACGACACGTTCCGGCGCAATTTCGCGATTCCGATCGAGCGGCACAACGATCCTGCCGCCTCCGCGCGCCTGCGCCACGTAACGGGCCCGTTCCTCCTGCGCCGTGCCAAGACCGACCCGGGCGTCGTCCCCGACCTTCCCGAGAAGATCGAGACCAAGGAGCTCGTCGGCCTCACCCGCGAGCAGGCGGCGCTCTACCGTGCGACGACCCGGTCTCTCCTCTCCGGCATCGGGCGCGCGAGCCGCCGCAGCCGCAAGGCGAAGATCCTCCTCCTGCTCCTGCGCCTCAAGCAGATCTGCGATCACCCGGCGCTCTTCCTCGGGGACGCCCGGCGCGACGGCCGCTCGGCGAAGATCGCCCGGCTCCTCGAGATGTGCGAGGAGACGCTCGCCGAGAAGAGCCCCGCCCTGCTCTTCACGCAGTTCGCCGAGATGGGCCATCTCCTCGTCGCCGAGCTGAAGTAGCGTTTCGGTTGCGAGGTCCTCTTCTTGCACGGCGCGGTCCCGCGGCACACGAGGACGGAGAT
>DATGDV010000020.1:0-8270 GCA_035310685.1 Thermoanaerobaculia bacterium | reverse complement strand
AAGATTTCTGATATGCGGCGGCTGCTGATACAGCCGCCGACAGATGTGAATCTTTTGCCGGACGTCCGACGTCAAGGGCGCGCTTCGCGCGCCGCGCGGCGGTCTTTCACCCTTGACTTTGGACGCCCGGCGAATACGAGTCCCCTCTCGTCTCTTTCTAAGAAGTCCCTTCCAGCCTCCCCTCGGCGAGGACGTCGAGGGTCTTGGGGTCCACTGCCCGCACGAACCACGCCGCGCCGCCGAAGCCGCGCCTGACGTCCTCCGGAGGCCGCCAGGAGCCGCCCGAGGCGCGGAGATCGAGCGCGAACGCGCCGAAGTCCGGGACCGGCGAGAGCGCGATGGCAGCGGCCGGAGCGTCGAAGAAGAGGACGTCATTGGAGAGAGAGGCTGGAGCCGGAGCGCCGGCCGCCGTCGACGCGGGCGTCGCGAGCGCTTCGAGCGCGCGCACTCCGCGCGCGCCGAAGTGCGTCTCGAAATAGCGGCGTTCGGACGACGCGAACCAGCCCGCGGCGCGCGGCTCGAGGAGTGCGCTCTGGTTGTAGCGGTGGACGACACGCGCGGCGCCGACGCGCGACAGCCGGCCGCCGGCCTTCCTCAGCCGGCGCTGCCAGTCGTTCTCCTCGAAGTAGAGGACGTACCTTTCGTCGAAGCGTCCGACGCGCTCGAGCGTTTGCCGCGACACGGCCACGAACGCACCGGAGAGAGCGGTCGCGGGGCACGTCTCCTTTCGCTCGGCACCTTCGGCCGCGCGGCGCGCGCGCCGGAACCGCCGCCGGAAGGCGGCCGGGGCACCTGATCCCGCGAGCCCTCGGCGCGCGAGATCGAACGGGTGCGGCTCTTCGGCAGGCGGCAAGTGGAGCGTTTCGCCCTCGTCGAGGAAAAGCGCCGGACCCGCCGCGGCGAGCGGTCCGCGCGCCTCGGCCGCGAGCGCCGCGAGCGCCCCCTCGCGCACGACGACGTCGGGATTCGCAAGGACGAGGATCTCCCCGCGCGCCGCTTCGACGCCGGCGTTGAGACCGCCCGCGAAGCCGAGATTCCGGCCGGGAAAGACCACGCCATCGGCGGCCGACGAAAGCGCGCGCGCTTCCTGGGGATCCCCCGAGTTCACGACGGCGATCGTCTCGAGCGTGAGGCCCGCTCCGGCCGCGTCCGAACGCAGGCTTTCGATCGCACGCGACGCGAGGGCCGCCGACCGGTAGCTGACGACGACGGCCGAGATCACGGGCATGAGGTATTTTCGGGCCGATGCCCATCGAGATCCGCCCGGTGACCCCGGCCGATCGTCCCGCGCTTCTCGACCTTTTCCGGGCTGCATTCGGGGCCGAGGCGCCGGCGGCGGACTGGGCCTGGAAATACGACCGCTGCCCGCATGGCGCCGTGTCCGTCGGCGCCTTCGACGCAGGGAAAGCGCTCGGCTTCTTCGGGGGCCTCGGCACGCGCTATCGCGGAGGCGAGGGGAATCTCCCCGGGGTGTCCGCGGTGGACGTGATGACCGCGCCGTCCTCTCGCAGGCTCGGACGGCGCACGCTGTTTCAGCGCGTCGCCGCGGATTTCTTCGAGCGAAACGGCGCGGCGGGCGCCCCGTTCGTGCTCGGGTTCCCGAACGACCGCCACCGCCTCGCGGGCGAGCGCGTGCTCGGCTACGTCTCCGTCGAGCCTGCCGCCGAGTGGAGCCGCCCCGTCGGGAGGCCGGGACTCCTCTCGCGCCTTCGCCGGCGCCGGCTTCGCCATCGCCGCGGCCCGGCGGTCTCCGGGGCCCATGACGCGCTCGCCGAAGTGCTTCACGCGCGCGCGGGCTGGCGAACCGACCGCTCGCGTCCCACGCTCGACTGGCGCTTCGCGCGACCGGGCGTCTCCTACGACGTGCACGAGCTCCTCGACGCACGCGGCCGCTCGATCGCGTATGCCGCCGTTCGGACGGTCGCCTCGCGCGCTCTTCTCGTCGATCTCCAGGCGGCCGACGAAGGAGCGGGCGCCGTGGCGGAGCTTCTCGACGCGGTCGGGGAGGCGCTCGCCGTGACCGGGGCGCGGACCCTGGTCCTGCGGGCCGGATCGGGAAGCGGCCTCGCAGCCCGCGCCGCGGAGCTCGGCTTCTCGCCCGCGGAAACCGACACCCATTTCACCGTGCGCCCGTTCCATCCCGCGTTCGACCTGGCGCGCGCCGCTCACGCCTTCGACTACCGGTTCCTCGATCACGACGTCTTCTGAGAAAAGAGGAGCTCGAGCCGGTCGAGGACGCGGTCGAGCGAGTAGCCTCCGGCGATCTCCATGCCACGGAACCGCCGCTCCGCCCAGAGTTCCGGTTCGTCGAGGAGGCGCGCCGCTTCTCGCGCCATGCCGGATGCGTCTCCCGCACGCACCCGCGCCACGGAGCCGGCGGGAAGAGTCGCGAAAGACGGAATGTCGGTCAGGACGACCGGGACGCCGGCGGCGAGCGCCTCGAGCGGCGGAAGTGGGAAGCCCTCCGCATCGAACGAAGGGTGCAGGAGGACGTCGAGGCCGTGATACCACTCGGGCATCGCGGCTGCGGGAAGCGCATGCGAGTAGGCGTCGGCGGCGAGAAGCTTCCGTTCGGCTTCGGTGAGCGGCAGCGCGCTCGCGCGGTGCAGGCGGATGTCACGGCCTTCCTCCCGAAGCCTCGCGGCCGCTCGGAGAGCCACGCCGATTCCTTTCAAGGGCGCCTCGAACGGGCCGACGACGCCCAGCACCGCCGGGCTCCGCGGCCTCCTGCGCTCCGGATCGGGCGGCGCGAAGTCCCGTGCGGAAACCGCCTGCGGCAGGACGTGGAAGGGCCCCGGGTACCTTCCCTCGAGCAGCGGAACGAGGTGCGCGGAGACGAGGAGCTTCGGAATCCTCTGCCGGTAGGCTTCCTCGATCTCCTCGAGCCGGTGAAGAGTGTGCGGATGCGGCGCCTCGTAGCCCTGGCAGAAATGGAAGACGCGCGCGGCGCGGCGCGCCATCACGACGGGAACGACGGTCGGGAACCACGTGGCCACGTGGACGTCGGCCTCGGGGAGCGTGGACGCGTCGAACGCCGGAACCTCGTGCACGCTCACCGGAATGTCGAGCCAGGCGTGCCGGCCGTCCCGTGTGACGAGGACGACGTCGTGCCCGCGCGCCTTCAGCCCCGCGGCGTGCTCGACGACGACCTTGACGCCGCCGGAGAGCTCGAGAGACTCGAGGACGTACGCGATCCTCATCCGGAGCCGTCGCCGCGCGCGGGGATCGAGGTCCAGGTCGCGGGCAGGCTCATGAGGCCGCTGCGCCAGGTGTCGGACTCGACGTGGAACGTCCGGTCGCTCCGCGCGTCGAAGAGCGCGAGGGACTTCTCGTCGGCGAGGTAGGCGTACACGACGAACTCGCCCTTCCCGAGCGGCAGCGCGTCGACGCCGATCCGCACGCGATACGCGGACTGGCCGGCGAACGGCCCCGTTCCGTCGAGCCGCGAGTCGGCCGAGAAGCACACGACGTTGTCGCGCGTGGAGACGGCGAGGTGGATCTGAAGGGGCCGCGCGGGATCGTCGGCGGCGAACTCCAGCTCCACGCCCCACGGCTCCCCCGGCCGGAACTCCTCCTTCGGCGCGCCGTCGGCGCCCGTGATGACGACGTCGCGAAACCGCCCGTGGGTTCCCGAAGGCACGGCGGCCTCGGCGCCGTGGGGCACCGCGAGACGGTCTTTGCGCGCGAGGAACCTTTCGTACTCGAGGACGACGCCCTGCGAGTCGCCCGCGGCCTCCACGCGCCCCGCGTTCAGCCACAGCACGCGGTCGCACAGCGTCGACACGTAGTACATCGCGTGGCTGCAGAAGAAGATCGTCCGGCCGGAGGCCTTGAGCTCGAAGATGCGGTCGACGCACTTTTTCTGGAACCGACCGTCGCCGACCGCGAGCGCCTCGTCGAGGAGGATCACGTCGGGAAGGACGGCCGTGGCGACCGAGAACGCGAGCCGCATCTGCATGCCCGAGGAGTAGGTCTTGACGGGCCGGTCGAAGAAGTCACCGAGCTCGGCGAATGCTTCGATCTCGGGCAGTGCCGCGGAGACCTCCTCGCGCGAGAGCCCTGCGAGGGCGGCCTGCAGGATCACGTTGCGCCGGCCGGTGTCTTCCGGATGGAAGGCCGACCCCAGCTCGAGGATCGACGCCACCCGGCCCGGGAGGCTCACGCTGCCCGACGTCGCCGCGGTGGTTCCCGCGAGGATCTTGAAAAGCGTGCTCTTGCCGGACCCGTTCTCGCCGATGACGCCGAGGACCGCGCCCCGGTCGATCCCGCCGGAGACGTCCCGAAGCGCGTGGACTTCGGCGTGCCGCGAACGCCCCGTCAGCAGCTCGAAGAAACGGTCGCGTGGAGCCGGATACAGGCGGTAGACCTTGCTCAGGTTCGAGAACGAATACGGGGGGGCGTCGGGCATGGGCGCCCCGATGTTGCCCGAAGCCTCCGCGGGGCGAAAGCGCTCCTCGAGAAAAGAGTGCCCGGGCGAAGGGCCCGGGCACTCTCGAGCGGTCGTCGCCGGGATCGTCAGGGAGCCGGCTGGGCCTTCAGGAATGTCGCGTCGCCCGAGGTGTTGTCGACGATGGTCGCGTAGGCCGAGATGGGCGAGCCGTCGAACGAGTCGATCACGACCGTGAGCCTGTCCTTGCTGCCGGGGAGGGATCCGAAAAGCCCGGCGTCGTTGAGCTGGACGAACGTGTCCGTGCTGTTGAACGCGACGTCCTGGCGGGCCACCTCGAGTCCGGCCTCCGTCAGCACGCGAACCGTGCATCGGCCCGACGTGCCGCTCTGGAGAAACAGCGCCACGTTCGAGCGATACGAGTCGTTCGAGACGAGGCCCGAGAGGAGCAGGCGCTTGTTCGCACCCGTCTTCGAGGCTGCATCCGCGTCCGTGAAGCCCGGGACCTGAAGGCCCACGGGACCCGACGGCTGGTCGTTGTACGTCTCTCCGAGAACGAGGACTGGCTCCTGGTTCGGATCGCCGGCGGCCGGGAAGATGTCGACGTACGCGTTCTGGTAAGCCGTCGTGTCGGACACGCCGAACCCGAAGCCGGCCAGCCACACCTTCGGGAAGTCGTCCGTCCAGAGCGTCTCGCCGGGGAGCAGGGACACGTCGCTCTGAAGGCCCGTGACGCGGCTCTTGCAGCCGGTCTCGTCACACGGGACGAAGGAGTAGGAGATCGAGACCTTGCGGGAGGTGGCCGACGGATTCGTGACGTAGAAGCGGCTCCGCCAGACGGTGCCGTTCGCTCCCTGCAGACGAACGATGCCGGGCATGCGGTACACGGACGTGGGCCGATCGGACACGGTCACGACGACGGCGTCCGTGGACCGGCGGTCGATGACGGTGGCGTAGGGGAAGACCGAGCCGCCGGAGAGCACGGATACCTTGACGCTGAAGTTGGCGAGGGGATCCTGGAATCCCACGCCGTTCGGCGGCGCCGCGAAGAGCGGGCGCGTGAGCTGCGCGACGCCGTACGGCGGCACGTCCACGTTGACCTGGCCGAGCGTCGTGGCACCGCTCCCGTCCAGGAACGTGAGCCGGGCGTGGCTCCAGTCGGTCGTGAGGTTCATGAGCCCGAGGTTCGTGTAGGCCGCGTCGTCGTCGCGCAGGCCGATGAGGAACTGCTGCGACAGCGCCGCCTGCGGCGTCAGGCCGCTGGAGGGCTGCGTGGTCGGCACCGAGAGCCCGAACGTGCCCTTCGTGGGATCCCCGATGTTGAAGGTGCGCGCCGTGACGACGGGCGGAACCGGCGCGGAGTCGCCGCGCACGAGGAGGGCGCCGAAGCTTCCGAGCGGCTGCCCGAAGAAAGCCAGGATGTTCGACGACGAGATGCTCTGCTGCGCTCCGAGGTTGATCGTCTTCCAGACGAGAGTCGCCGGGTCGACCGAGGTTCGTCCGTCGAGGAACGCGAGGGAGTACACCGCCGGACGGCTCTGGTCAGGATTGAAGAGGGTGACGTCGGTCTGCCACAGCGTGCCCGGGAGCGCGCCCTGGAGGTACGCCATGCCCGCGACGAACCACTTCGGCGGCTCGGGCGGCGGGATGATCGTGAACGGCTGAGTCGTCGAGGCGTTCTGCGCCGAGGTGCCCGTGCCTCTCGTCACGTTGAGCGTCACCGTGTACGTGAAAGGCGCCGATCCCGGCGTGACGTACGTGTGCTTCGGAGTCTGGCCGCTGGCAGGGGACGTCCCATCGCCGAAGTCCCAGGTGTACGAGTCTGCCGTGTCGATCGCGAGGAAGCTGATTTCCTTGCCGGACGCGACCTGGGTCGCCACGAAGGCCGAGTTGTCGGAGTACTTCGCGTTGAAGACCCCGCTGAGCGCGACGGGCCCGGAGATGCTGATGGCCCTGGTCTTCGTGCACGTGCCCGCGGTCAGCGTGATCGTGAACGTTCCCCCGCCCGCGTACGTGTGCGTCGTCGAGGCCGTCGTCGAGGTCGAGCCGTCGCCGAAGTTCCAGGACGTGAAACCCACGCTCATCGCCGGGTTCGGCACGAACGAGAGCGCCGCCCCGCTGATTCCGGAGCATCCGAACGGGCCGCAGCTCGCGATACCCGTCGAGACGTCCAGGATCGAGAAGTCCACGGTGTTGCAGCCGCTGCTGCTGGGCCCGCCCGTGCTCGTGCCGGTGACCACGATCTGGTACGAGCGCGTGCAGTTTCCGTTCGCGGTCAGGGAAACCGTGTAGGTGCCGGGGGTCGAGTACGTGTGCGTCGGGACCTGGCTCGCGTCGGTCGCGCCGTCGCCGAAGTTCCAGCTCCAGCTGCTGTAGATGTCGTTCGGGTAGAACGTCACGACGTGACCGGCGATCACGGAGAAGGCCCCGTAGAGCGCGCCGCCGTCGACGACGATGTGGAAATCCGCGGTCGTGCAGTTCCCGCTGCCGCCCGATTGCACCGTGAGGGTCACGACCGCGCCGGCCAGATGGCTCGTGCTGTCCGTCACGTTGCACTGCGCCGTGTAGGTGCCGACGCTGCTGAAGGACTGGGAAACGCTCTGCCCCGCGACCGTTCCCGAGAATGCGCTCCCCGACCAGGCGTAGGTGTAGCCGCCGGAGCCGCCGGACGCGCTGCAGCTGAAGTTGACGTTCGCGCCGACGCCCGCGGGATTCGGGTTCGCCGACGCGCTGACGGAGAGCGGGTTGACGCTCGTCACGACCATCGCGTAGCTGACGCTGCAGGCTCCGTTCGCCGCCGTGAGCGTGACCGTGTAGTTTCCGGCGCTCGAGTACGTGTGCGTGGGGCTCTGGGTCGTGTCGCTGCCGCCGTCGCCGAAGCTCCAGCTGTACGGCGCGGGGTAGACGTTGTCGGGGACGAACGTCACGGCCTGGCCGGCCTGAACGGCGAAGCCCGGGCTCGGGTAGGCCGGTCCTCCACCCGCGTTGATGTGGAACGTCGGATTCGAGCAGCTCGTGACGTTGACCGTGAAGCCCGCGGCGCCCGCGGGATCGGGCCAGTACGCCGTTCCGGAAGGGTTCGTGTAGATCACCTTGATCTTGAGGAGCCAGCTCCCGACGCCGGGGTTCGGGATCGTCGCCGGGTACGCCGGAGACCCTGACGGTGGGGCGTCACCCATGGTTCCCCAGAGCACGTAGTTATCCGCGGAGCATGGGCTCGCGCAGAGGCTGTAGTAATAGCCTCCGGCGCCGGTCACGGTCGTCCCGCGCTGCGAGCTGTTCGAGACCGTCAGCGACTGCCCGGCGACCGCGGTGACCGGACCCGTTGCTGCGCCGTTCACCGTGAAGGCAGGGGCGAAATTGGTGACGTAATACGAGCCGAGGCTCGACGTGCAGTTCGGCGCGCCGGGGCAATCCGGGGTGGAGTAACCGATCTGCGAATACGGCACGGTGACCCAGTAGTAATGAGGCGTGCCCGTCGCCTGGAGCGACGGCACGCACGTGGCCGCCGTGCAAGAAGGATCGAGCGTCAGGGCGCTCGGCGAATCGCCGAAGTACCACTTGTAGCCGCTCGCGGAAGGATGGCCGTCGGAAGCCGTGGCGTCGAGCGCGACTCCGGAGAGAACCTGCGTGGTGACGAGGCGCACCTGCGGAACCTTCCAGTTCAGCGTGAACGTGCTCGCGCCCGCGCTGCCGAGAGCGTTGTTCGCCTCGAACGCGAACTGGAGCGGCTTCGTCGCGCCCGCGGACTCGGCGCCCGTGAAGTCGGCGGTGCCGCCCGCGAATGCTGCGTTGTTCTTGACCGAGTTCCAGCAACCCGCCCCGCTGCCGGGGCTCGTGCCCGCCACCTGCGGATCGCACGGACCGACGACGGAGATCTGGT
>DATGDV010000019.1:0-6462 GCA_035310685.1 Thermoanaerobaculia bacterium | reverse complement strand
GAAGCTCGAAAAGGGCTCGGGCGTGCCGAACAAGACGAAGGTCGGGAAAGTCACGAAGAAGCAGGTCGAGGAGATCGCGAAGCTCAAGCTCGTCGACCTGAACACCGTCGATCTCGCCGCCGCCGTCAAGTCGGTGGAGGGAACGGCCCGCTCCATGGGGATCGAGGTCATCGGTTGAGGCTTGAACAGGAAAGAGGAATCGTGCCCGTCCTGGTGCCCGGGTATGCCGCCGGGGCTTCTCGCCGGACGACGCGAAGCGCTTCTTTCCCCGGAGTAGAAACAACATGAGTGGCAAGAAATTCACCGCGGCCGCCGCGAAAGTCGACAAGGCGAAGCTCTACGACGTGCCCCAGGCCGTCGCGCTCGTCAAGTCGGCGGCGTTCGCCAAGTTCAACGAAACGGTCGAGATCGCGCTCCGGCTCGGAGTCGACCCCAAGCACGCGGATCAGATGGTGCGCGGCACGGTCGTGCTGCCGCACGGGCTCGGCAAGACGACCCGGGTCGCCGTCGTGGCCTCGGGCGAGAAGATCAAGGAGGCCGAGGCGGCCGGCGCCGATCTCGTGGGAGGCGACGACCTCGTCGCGAAGATCCAGGGCGGCATGATCGATTTCGAGGCGCTCGTCGCGACTCCGGACATGATGAAGTCGCTCGGACGTCTCGGCAAGATCCTCGGACCTCGCGGCCTGATGCCGAATCCGAAGGCCGGAACGGTCACGTTCGACGTCGCAAAAGCCGTCTCGGAGCTCAAGGCCGGCAAGATCGAGTTCCGCGTCGACAAGACGGCCATCATCCACGTGCCGGTCGGGAAGATCTCGTTCGGAGAAAAGCAGCTCGCCGAGAACACCGAAGCCCTTCTCACGGCGGTCCAGAAGGCTAGGCCGGCCACCGCCAAGGGCAAGTACATGCGCTCGGTCGTTCTCTCGTCAACGATGGGCCCCGGCGTCTCGGTCGACCCGACCGCCGCCGAAAAGCTCGTCGGGAAGGGCGTCTGATGTCCGCAACCCGCGCCGCCAAGAACGAAGAGATCCGGGAGCTCGAAAGTACGGTCGCGAAGGCCGCGCACGCGTTCCTCATCGACTACAAGGGCCTGACGGTCCCGGCCGTCACGGACCTCCGCCGCCAGATCAAGGGAGCGAACTCGGGCTACGTCGTCGTCAAGAACACGCTCGCTCTCCGTGCCCTCGAGGGCAAGCCTCTCGGATCCCTCAAGGAGCACTTCACGGGGATGACGGGCGTCGCGTTCTCGACGACGGACGTCGTCGCGCTCGCGAAGGTTCTCCACACCTTCGGGAAGACGAACCCCAACCTGAAGGTCAAGGCCGCCCTTCTCGACGGCAAGCCCGTCGCGGCGAAGGAGCTCGAGACTCTCGCGAACCTCCCCTCGCGTCTCGAGCTCGTCGGCAAGCTGCTCGGCCTCATGCAGTCGCCCCTGCGGCGCCTCGTGGCGGTCCTGTCCGCCCCCCACCGCAACGTCGCCGCGACGCTCGCGGCGATCTCGAACCAGAAAGCCAAAGCAACCAGAGAACCCGCGGCCTAACGCCGAAGAATCAGGAGAAGAACCATGGCTCTCACCGTCGAAACGTTCATCAAGGAAATCGAGTCGATGTCGGTCCTCGAGCTCAACGGGCTCGTGAAGGCCCTCGAGGAGAAGTTCGGCGTGTCCGCCGCGATGATGGCCGCCCCGGCGGCCGCCGCCGGCGCCGCCCCGGCCGCCGCCGCCGCCGAGGAGCAGACCGAGTTCACGGTCGTTCTGAAGGAGGCCGGCTCGAACAAGATCAACGTCATCAAGGCCGTCCGCGAGGTCAACAGCTCGCTCGGCCTCAAGGAAGCGAAGGACCTCGTCGAGAATCTCGGCACGATCAAGGAGGGCATCTCGAAGGACGAGGCCGCCTCGATCAAGAAGAAGTTCGAGGACGCGG
Organism: Thermoanaerobaculia bacterium; assembly: GCA_035310685.1. Taxonomy (GTDB): domain Bacteria; phylum Acidobacteriota; class Thermoanaerobaculia; order UBA5066; family UBA5066; genus Fen-183. The sequence goes on along the minus strand of DATGDV010000019.1, from coordinate 4,543 downwards.
GAGCGAAGGTCGAGGTTAAGTAAGACGTTTTCGCATCGGGTTTCGCCGTCGGGGGATTCTCTTAGAAAGAAAGAGAGCGCCCGGGGATTTTCTTCGAAGGGGGAGAGATCTCCGGCGCTCCGGCTGGCGCGACCGCCGCTCGAAGCAGGAGGCGGCGCGCAAGAGGCCCTTTCGAAGGAATTCCCTCTCTTTCTCTTCCTCTTCGTCCGCCACTCGCCCCGTCCACCGGTGACCCAAGGATTGGAGCTGAAACCCTAATGAACCCACGCAGCTACGCACCCGGCGCGAGAGAGCGCTCGACCTTCGGCAAGATCCGCTCTTTCCTGCCTCTTCCGAACCTCATCGACGTCCAGCGCAAGTCGTACGAGGACTTTCTCCAGATGGATCTCCTGCCGAAGGAACGGCAGGACGTCGGTCTGCAGGCCGTCTTCAAGAGCGTCTTCCCGTTCAGCGACTTCCGGGAGACGTGCGCGCTGGAGTTCGTCTCGTACCGCATCGGCGACTGGAAGTCCCGCAGCGGCCGCCTCGAGGGCCTCGAGCACCTTCGCTTTCCCTGTGAGCACTGCGGAGCGACGGTGCGCGTGAAGGACGCGCGGGCGACGCGCGTCGAGTGCGGCGCGTGCGGACATCCCAATCCGAACAAGGTCACGATCGACGAGGTCTGCGGGACGCCGGTCGAGCTCCGGCAGCCGTACTCCGTGGCCGAGTGCCAGGAGCGCGGCGCGACGTACTCCGTTCCGCTCAAGGTCACGTTCCGCCTCAAGGTGTTCGACAAGGAGAACGCGCCGACCGGCAAGGGCGCTCCGAAGGAGTGGCCGATCCGCGACATCAAGGAGGAGGAGGTCTACTTCGGCGAGATTCCCCTCATGACGGACAACGGCACGTTCGTCATCAACGGCACGGAGCGCGTCATCGTCTCGCAGCTCCACCGCTCGCCCGGCGTCTTCTTCACGCGCGAGGGAGCCCACACGCTCATCGGGAAGATCATTCCGTACCGCGGCTCGTGGGTCGAGTTCGAGATCGACGCGAAGGGCCTGTTCGGCGTGCGGATCGACCGCAAGCGCAAGTTCCCCGGCACGGTCTTCCTGCGCGCGCTGGGTCTCGAGAGCGACGAGCTCATCCTCAAGAAGTTCTACACGGCGATCCCGCTCACCTACGAGAAGGGCAAGGCCCATCTCGCGCTGTCGCCCGAGGTCCTCGCGAAGGAAGATCTCCGCCACAGGCACCTGCGCGGGCTCAAGAAGGACGGGCGGATCTTCGCGGACGTCAAGCTCACGACCGAGATGAGGGAAGCGCTCGGCAAGGGCGAGACCGTGTCGGCTTCGGTCGACCCCGGAAAGCTCGGCCGCGCCCTGTTCGGCGCGGACGTGGTCGACCTCGGCTCCGGCGAGGTCCTGTTCGAGACGGGCACGGAGATCCCCGAGGATCTCTCCACTCAGCTCGAGGGCAAGCAGGCGACCGCGGTCGAGGCGATCTTCCCCGACTGGGAGCCCATCGGCGACACGCTCATCACGACCCTGCGCAAGGACGGCGTCAAGACGAAGCGCGAAGCGCTCCTCGAGATCTACAAGCGCATGCGGCCCGGCGACCCGCCGACCGACGAGAGCGCGAAGAACCTCTTCGCGGGCATGTTCTTCGACCCCAGGAAGTACGACTTCTCGCGCGTCGGCCGGTTCAAGTTCAACATCCGCGCCGGCCTCTCCACGTCGCTCGACCAGAAGACGCTCACCCCCGAGGACTTCTACGTCGTCATCGACCACCTCCTGAAGCTCAAGCGCGACATCGGCAAGACCGACGACATCGACAACCTCGGGAACCGGCGCGTGCGCTGCGTCGGCGAGCTGCTGGAGAACCAGTTCCGCATTGGCCTCGTCCGCATGGAGCGCGCGATCAAGGAGAAGATGTCCGTCCACCAGGACATCGACTCGGCGATGCCGCACGACCTCATCAACTCCAAGCCCGTCATCGCGGCCATCAAGGAGTTCTTCGGGTCCTCCCAGCTCTCGCAGTTCATGGACCAGACGAACCCGCTCTCGGAAGTGACGCACAAGCGGCGCCTCTCGGCCCTCGGGCCGGGCGGCCTCTCGCGCGAGCGCGCCGGATTCGAGGTGCGCGACGTGCACGCCACGCACTACGGCCGCATCTGCCCGATCGAGACGCCCGAGGGCCCGAACATCGGGCTCATCTCGTCGCTCTCGTGCTTCGCGCGGATCTCGGAGTTCGGGTTCATCGAGAGCCCGTACAAGAAGGTCCGGAACGGCCGCGTCCTCGACCACTACGAGGTCGTGACGGTCGGCGACTCGGGCTGGAGCAAGGGCCAGATCGTCGAGGCCGAGGAGCTGGAGGAAGCGATCCAGAGGCTGAAGAAGTCGCACAAGAAGCCCCCCGTGGGGCGGCCGACGGCGTTCTTCCAGCCGGCCTGGGAAGAGGAGAACTACGTCATCGCGCAGGCGAACGCCGAGGTCGACGAAAAGGGCCGCTTCACGGAGGACCGGATCGTCGCTCGCTACAGCGGCGAGTTCGTCACCGTGGAGAAGGCGAAGGTCGAGTTCATGGACGTCTCGCCCAAGCAGCTCGTCTCCGTCGCCGCCGCGCTCATCCCGTTCCTCGAGCACGACGACGCGAACCGCGCCCTCATGGGCTCGAACATGCAGCGCCAGTCGGTCCCGCTCCTGAAGACGGAGCCGCCTCTCGTCGGCACGGGCCTCGAAGGCGTCGTCGCCCGCGACTCGGGCGCCGTCGTTCTCTGCAAGAGGGACGGCGTCGTCGACACGGTCGACGCGCGCCGCATCATCGTCCGCGTCGAGGCGAAGGACGAGGAAGGACAGACCCGCGATTTCGGCGCGGACATCTACCCGCTCCTGAAGTTCCGCCGCTCGAACCAGAACACCTGCATCAACCAGAAGCCCGTGGTCGCCGAGGGCGACCGCGTCGCGCAGGGCCAGGTCCTCGCGGACGGCCCCTGCACGTCACAGGGCGAGCTCGCGCTGGGCCGCAACATCCTCGTGGCCTTCATGCCGTGGCGCGGCTACAACTACGAGGACGCGATCCTCATCTCCGAGAAGATGGTGAAGGAGGACTACTACACCTCCATCCACATCGAGGAGTTCGAGATCGAGGCCCGCGAGACGAAGCTCGGCGCCGAGGAGATCACGAAGGACATCCCGAACGTCTCGGAGCACGCGCTCCGCGACCTCGACGAGTCCGGCATCGTGCGCATCGGGGCGAACGTGAAGCCCGGCGACATCCTCGTGGGCAAGGTCACGCCGAAGGGCGAGACCCAGCTCACGCCCGAGGAAAAGCTCCTCCGCGCGATCTTCGGCGAGAAGGCCGGCGACGTGCGCGACGCCTCGCTCAAGTGCCCCCCGGGCATCGAGGGCGTCGTCGTGGAGGTGAAGATCTTCACGCGCAAGGACGAGGAGAAGCAGAAGGACGTGAGGGCCAAGCAGATCCTCGACGAGGAGATCGGCCGCCTCACGAAGAACGCCGACGACGAGATCCGCATCATCCGCACCGAGGCGAAGGAGAAGATCGAGTCGCTGCTCTCGGGGCGCACGGTCCTCGAGGACGTCTCGGACTCGCAGGGCAACGTCCTCGTGAAGGAGGGCGGGAAGCTCACGGTCGAGAAGATCGGCCAGATGACGCCCCGGATGCTCAAGAACCTGAAGCTGAAGGACGAGGAGATCCGCGACCAGGTGCGGCTCATCCTCCAGCGAACCGACTCGCAGATCGACGTCATCAAGAAGGTCAGCGCCGACCGCGTGACGCTGCTGGCCAAGGGCGACGAGCTGGCGCCCGGCGTCAACAAGACGGTGAAGGTCTTCGTCGCCATGAAGAGGAAGCTCCAGGTCGGCGACAAGATGGCCGGCCGCCACGGGAACAAGGGCGTCATCAGCCGGATCCTCCCCGAGGAGGACATGCCGTACCTGCCGGACGGCACCCCGGTCGAGATCGTCCTCAACCCGCTCGGCGTGCCGTCGCGCATGAACGTCGGCCAGATCCTCGAGACCCACCTCGGGTGGGCCGCGAAGGCGCTCGGGTTCTCGATCGCCACGCCGGTCTTCGACGGCGCGAGCGAGGACGAGATCCGGACCCTCCTCTCGAAGGCCGACCTGCCGTCGAGCGGGAAGACCGTCCTCTACGACGGCATGACGGGCAACCGCTTCGAGCAGAACGTCACCGTCGGCTACATCTACATGCTGAAGCTCTCCCATCTCGTGGACGACAAGATCCACGCGCGCTCGATCGGCCCCTACTCGCTCATCACGCAGCAGCCTCTGGGCGGCAAGGCCCAGTTCGGCGGCCAGCGGTTCGGCGAGATGGAGGTCTGGGCCCTCGAGGCCTACGGCGCGGCGTACACGCTCCAGGAGCTCCTCACCGTCAAGTCCGACGACGTCGAGGGCCGCTCGAAGGTGTACGAGGCGATCGTCAAGGGCGAGGTGCCCGAGGAGCCGGGGCTTCCCGAATCGTTCAACGTGCTCGTCCGCGAGCTGCAGTCGCTCTGCCTCGACGTCGAGCTGCTCAAGGCCTAAGGAGAAGGGAA
>DATGDV010000018.1:0-6107 GCA_035310685.1 Thermoanaerobaculia bacterium | reverse complement strand
CGCCCCGGGAGGAGCGACCCGAGTTCCTCGCCTTCCACGAGAAGATGGAGCGCTTCCTCCGCGAGGAGGTCGACGGCGACGCGATCGACCGCGAGGGAAAGATTCCGCGGCGCGTTCTCGACGGCCTGGCCGCGCTCGGCGCGTTCGGGATGAAGATCGAGAAGGAATACGGCGGCCTCGGCTTCACGCAGCACGAGTACGGGAAGATCCTCAAGCTCCTCGGGAGCGTGGACGCAAACCTGATCGCGCTCCTCTCGGCGCACCAGTCCATCGGCGTGCCCCAGCCTCTCCGCCTCTTCGGAACCGAGGAGCAGAAGAGGAAGTGGCTGCCGCGCCTCGCGAAGGGCGCCGTCTCGGCGTTCGCGCTCACGGAGCCGCAGGTGGGCTCGGACCCGGCGAACCTCTCGACGACGGCCGAGCGGACTCCCGACGGCGACTACGTCCTGAACGGCGAGAAGCTCTGGACCACGAACGGCACGATCGCCGAGCTCTTCGTCGTGATGGCGCGCCACCCGGACACGAAGAAGATCTCGGCGTTCGTCGTCGAGAAGGACACCCCGGGCGTCGAGGTCGTCACGCGCTGCCACTTCATGGGTCTCAAGGCCATCGAGAACGGCGTCGTGCGCTTCACGAACGTGAAGGTTCCGAAGGAAAACCTCGTCTGGAAGGAAGGGCGCGGCCTGAAGCTCGCGCTCGTGACGCTCAACACGGGGCGCCTCACGATTCCCGCCTCCTCCGTCGGGCTCGCCAGGCGCTGCCTCGAGTTCTCGCGCACGTGGGCGGCGGAGCGCGTGCAGTGGGGTCAGCCGATCGGAAGGCACGACGCGATCGCCCAGCTCCTCGGGGAGATGGCCGCGACGACGTTCGCGATGGACGCCGTGGCCGAGATGAGCGCCGCCATGGCGGATTCGCACGACCGGGACATCCGCCTGGAGGCGGCCGTCGCGAAGATGTGGAACTCCGAGCAGGGCTGGACGATCGTCGACCGGACCCTCCAGATCCGGGGCGGGCGCGGCTACGAGACGGCCGACTCGCTGCGGAATCGCGGCGAGGCGCCGATCCCGGTCGAGCGCATGCTCCGCGACTCGCGCATCAACCTCATCTTCGAGGGCTCCTCGGAGATCATGCGGCTCTTCATCGCGCGGGAGGCGCTCGACACGCACCTTCAGGTCGCAGGCGTTCTCGCCGATCCGAAAGCGACGGCGGGTGACAAGCTCAAGGCGCTTCCCGGAATCGTCGCTCATTACGCCGGCTGGTACCCCTCCCGCTGGTTCGGCTGGGGACGGTGGCCGCGGTTCGCCCCGTACGGCTCCCTCGCGACGCACGTCCGCTTCCTCGACCGGACGTCCCGGAAACTCGCGCGCACGCTCTTCCACCTCATGGCGGCGAACGGGCCGAAGCTGGAAAGGCGTCAGGCGATCCTCTTCCGCGCGGTCGACGTCGGCGCGGAGCTCTTCGCCATGACCGCGGCCGTCGCGCGCGCGCACGAGATGCGCCGGGCGAACGCGAAGGACGCCGCCTCGGCGGCGGAGCTCGCGGATCTCTTCTGCCGGGGCGCCCGCCGGAAGATCGCGGCGCGATTCGGCGGGATCTCCTCGAACGACGACCTCGCGAACCATGCCGCCGCGCGCCGGCTCATGGACGGGAAGTACGCGTGGCTCGAGACGGATCTCGTGTCCGGGCTCTTCCAGAAGCCGGAGGCCGTGCGGTCTGCCGCGCCCCGCGAGTCGCGGACCGGGGAGCTCGTCTCCTCGCGATAGCCCGTGGTTTCCCCCCGAAGGATCCTCCACCTCGACATGGACGCCTTCTACGCGTCCGTCGAGCAGCGCGACGACCCGTCGCTGCGCGGCAGGCCCGTGGCCGTGGGCGGGGACCCGAAGGGGCGCGGCGTCGTCGCGGCCGCGAGCTACGAAGCCCGGAAGTTCGGCGTTCGGTCGGCGATGCCGATGGCGCGCGCGGTGCGCCTCTGCCCGGGCCTCGCGATCGTCACGCCGGACTTCCGGCGCTATTCCGCCGTCTCGCGGCAGATCTTCGACCTCTACCGGGCCGTCACCCCGCTCGTCGAGCCGCTCTCCCTCGACGAGGCGTACCTCGACGTGACCGAGAACGCCTGGAACGAGCCTCTCGGCGTGAACGTGGCCCGGCGACTCAAGGCGAACGTCCGCGAGGCCACGTCTCTCACGGTCTCGGCCGGCGTCGCCCCGAACAAGTTCCTCGCGAAGATCGCCTCCGGCTGGAAGAAGCCCGACGGGCTCACGGTGATCGCCCCGGAGCGCGTCGAGCGCTTCCTCGAGAAGCTGCCCGTCGAGGCGCTGTGGGGCGTCGGGCCGAGGACGGCCGAGAAGCTTCTCGCGCTCGGCTGCGCGCGGCTCGTGGACGTGAGGCACGTTCCCCTGGACGCGCTCAAGCGCGCCGTCGGAAGCTGGGCCGACTCCCTGGTTCGCCTCGCGCACGGTGAAGACGACCGACGCGTCGTGCCGGACCAGAAGGCGAAGTCCTGCAGCACGGAGGACACGTACGCCCGGGACCTCACGGACGTCGAGACGATGCGGAGCGAGGTCGAGGCCATGGCGCGCCACGACGCCTCGTGGCTCGAGAAGAGGGGCCTCTACGCGCGGACGGTCGTCCTGAAGGTGCGCTACGGGGACTTCACGACCGTCACCCGGAGCGAAACCCGGCGGCCCACCCGCGACGCGGACGAGCTCGCGGCCAGGGCCTCCGCCCTGCTGGACCGGACCGAGGCCGCCTCGCGTCCGGTGCGCCTCCTCGGCGTCGGCGTCCACGGCCTCGTGACGCCCGAAGAGCTCGCGAAGACGGCGCCTCCGGACCCGCAGCTCCCGCTTCTCGCCGAGGACTGAGAGCTCAGCGCAGGGTTTTCAGCATCGCGTCCGCCGCCTCGCGCCCGATGCGGATCGCGTAGTTCTGGCCGCGGTCTTCCGGATACGTCTGCGCCATGCACGCCGACCACAGCCCGGGGACGGGCGTCTCGAGCGGCGGGAGGAGCTTCGAGTAGTTCGGCACGATGATGGGCTGCGCGTACTCGGCGCGCCCGATCTGCCTGGCGAGGATCCAGCTCTCGTCGAAGGCGGGGTTCACGACCTTCAGCGCCGGAAGGTATTCGGCCCACAGCTCCTCGTCGCGCTTTTTCCACTTCGGGTCGTCCGGCAGGACGTAGTTCGAGAGGTACACGACGTGCCGCCCGCCGTAATCCGAAGGCGGCAGGAAATTCGTATGCTCGATGACGCCGCCGAACGGCATCGCGTCGTCCCCCACGTTGAGCCAGTAATACGGCGAGAGGGAGCGGTCGAGCTCGAGGATCGGGCACAGGGCGTGGCAGTAGGAGATCGCGTTCCACAGGCGGCGGGTCTCCTCCGGGAGATCCGGCGCGAGCCTCAGGAGCTCGGGGATCGCGACCGTCGAGAGGACGAGGTCGAACGTCTCCGAGCCGCCCGCGAACGTGACGTCGAACCCTCCGGCGCCCCGCTTCACGATCCGGACGGGACGCGACGTGCGCACGTCTCCGCCGCGCTCCCGCACGCGTTTCAGAACGGCCGCGACGCCGCGCCCGAACGAGCCCTTCAGATAGCCGAGGCGCTCGCCGAGGCCCGTCTCGTCGCGCGAGCGCGTGCGCAGCGCGATCTTCCCCCACAGCCACACCAGCCCGACGTCCTCCGCGCGGCGCCCGTACTTCTGGCGGAGGAGCGGCCCCCAGACCGTGTCGAGGGCGCGGCCGTAGCCGTTCTTCCGCATCCAGCCCATCGCCGTGTCGCCTTCGAGCTTCTTCCAGTCGGTGCTCTGCCTGAGCTTCAGCGTCGACAGGACGAACTGGAGCCTCCCGGCGAGCCCGAGCGGCCTGAACGCGAGGAGCGAGGCCGGCGTGCCGAAGTCGTAGAGCCTCCCGCCGGAGAGGAATCCCATGCGCGACTTCAGCCAGATGAGGTCCTTCTCGAGGCCGAACTCCTTCGCGAAGGAGACGTAGTCGACGTCGCTCGTGAAGAGATGGTGGTAGTAGCGCTCCAGCGGCGTCCCGCCGACCGTCACGACGCCGACGAGGCCCCCGGCTTCGGGGTATTTCTCGAAGAGCGTGACCGGGACGCCCGCGCCGAGCAGCCGATCCGCCGCGACGAGGCCGGCGAGGCCGCCGCCGATCACGGCCACGCGGGGCGAATCGGCCACCATTCCTTCGAGTGTAAGCCGGTCGCGGGAATGACGTTGTGCTACCTTGAAACCGTTCCGTGACGGTCCTGACGGCGCTTCTCTTCGCCTTCGTCCTTCTCCTGGCCGGTGCGTCGGGCGCCGCCGTGCTCGCCCGCCTTCTCCGGGGCGACGAGGCGGACCCCGAGTCCCGAGCGGACGCCGTGCTCTCCTTCGCGATTCCGGTGGGGCTCGTGCTCGCGGCAATGCCCGGTTGGCTGTTGTCTTCGTTCCTCTACGTCCCGATCACCGGGCTCGCGCTGCCGCTCGCGTTCCTCGCCCTCACCGGCGGCCTGCTCTGGGGCGTCACCGACCTTCCCGGCGTCTTTCCGCGCTCTCGGGCGCGCGTGGTGCCCGTGGCGCTCTTTCTCGGCGTCTTCGTCTTGTTCCTGTGGATCCGCTGGACGTTCGCCGAGATCCGCCAGACCGAAAAGCCGATGGACTTCGCGGTCCTGTCGGGCCTCATGACGACCACGCGCCTGCCGTTTCCCGATCCCTGGCTGTCCGGCGAGCGCTTTCCCTACTATCACTTCGGGACTTATCTCTTCGCGCTTCCCGCGCGCGCGGCCCGCGTGCCGTCGGAATACGCGTACAACCTCGTCGCCGCGCTCCTGCCGGCGCTCGCCGCTCTCGCGGGTTTCGGCGCGATCCGCGCGCGGCGGGGCGGCACGGCGATCGCGGCCTTCGGCGGCCTGCTCCTCGTCCTCTGCGGGACGTTCGACGGGGCCCGGCAGTTCCTTTCGGGGAAACGGCTCGTCGACCTCGACTGGTGGGTTTCCTCGCGGCGCGTCGACAACCCGAACACGATCACCGAGTGGCCGCTCTTCACGTTCCGCCTCGGGGACCTCCACCCGCACGCCGTGACGTTTCCGTTCCTCGTGACGTTGCTGGGCCTCGCGGGCCGCATCGGCCGCGTCTCGGGAACCCTTCTCGACGGACTGCTCCTCGCCGCCGTTGTCTCGGCGAACCCGTGGGACCTTCCCGCGTCCCTCCTCATCCTGGGCGCGGGAAACTTCGCGGAGCGCGACTTCAGGCCCGCCCTCCTTCGGAGTCTCGCCACCCTCGTTCCCGCGGCGCTCTTCCTTCTCCCGTTCCTTCGGTCCCCGCGCCCCAGGTTCAGCGGGCTCACGTGGTGGAAGGAAGGGACGGGCGCCTGGGACGCCTTTCTTCACTTCGGCGTCCTCGCCCTGATTCCCGCGCTCGCGTTCGGGATCGCCCTCGTGCGCAGCCAGGCGCGTTCCGACCGATCGCTCGTGGCGGCCTGCGCGTTTCCCGCGTTCGCGCTCGCGCTCGTGGTCCTGACGAAAAAGCCTGTCTTCTCTCTCGCCGCGGGGTTCGCCGCGGGCGTCTTCTGGCTGCTCCTCCGGGAGACGAAGCCGGAGGAGGCCGAGCGCCCCGTGGGCGCGCTGCGAGCCGGCCTCCTCCTGGCCGCCTCGGGCGCAGTCCTCGCGGCCGTGCCCGACGTCGTCCTCGTTTCCGATTCCTACGGGGAGTCGATGCGCCGTATGAACACGGTCTTCAAATGCTTCATGGGCGCGTGGCCGCTCCTCGCGCTGGGAGGGGCTCTCCTCCTCCCCCTCGCGCTCGCCTCGCGCCACGCGCGCGTCTTCATTCGCACCGCGATCCTCGCGGCGCTCGTCGCCGGCCTCGCGCATCCGCTCTCCGCGATCGCGTTCCGCGTCAACTGGAACGGGCCTCTCGACGGGCTCGACGGCCTGCGCTGGATGGCGCGCGAGGCGCCGGGAGACCGCGAGTCCGTCTCCTGGCTGCGATCGCACGCCGTGGAGGGCGCCGTCCTCGCAGAGGCCACCGGCAACGCATACACCGACTACGGGCGCATCGGCGCCGCCTCGGGCCTGCCGATCGTCCTCGGTTGGGAGAACCACGAGGGGCTCTGGCGCGGGGGCGGCTCC
>DATGDV010000017.1:0-3716 GCA_035310685.1 Thermoanaerobaculia bacterium | reverse complement strand
ACGCGCGCGTCGTCGAGGCTGAACGTCCGCTTGACGCCCTTGTGAACGTAAAACGGGCACTGCAGCGAGCCCACCACGTGGGCCCCGCTCGCGTCCCAGAACGCGAGCACGCCCTGAGGCTCGATGTAGAGCTGCTCCTGGTGGTGCGTGCGATAGCGGCCGGTCAGGCGGACGGCGCTCGCGGCGATCCCGCGCATCGCGTCGCCCTTGGAGATCCGGTACGTCGCGAAGACGTTGTCGGGTCCATGGATCTGAACCTTTCGCGCGAGGGCGTCCTCGACCGTGAGGACCGGCGGCAGCGGCTCGATCTCGGGCATGAGGGCCCGCAGGGCGCGACCGAGGCGGACGGGATCCTCGGCCGCCACGAGAGCGATCGGCTCGTACGTGTGGCGCACTTCGCCCGAAGCGAGGACGGGCTGGTCTTCCTCGATGAGGGAGACGACGTTCACCGGCACGTCCTCGGCGGTCACGACCGTTACGCCGGCCCAGTCGAAGGCGGGATCTCTCCGGATGCCTTGCAGACGTCCGCGCGCCCCGGGGCTGCGGAGGGTTGCGCCGTACAGGACGCCAGGCCTCGTCAGATCGTCGACGTAACGCGCCGTCCCGGCGACCTTGGCCGGTCCATCCACGCGCGGCACGCTGCGGCCGACGAGAGCCATGCTCAGCCTTCCGTGACGTCCCGAAGGGCGGCTTCGACCTGGGTGAAGCGAAACCGGAAGCCGAGCGCCTCGGCCTTCTTCGGAACGACTCGCTGGCCGTCGAGCACGACCGTCGCCATCTCGCCGAAAAGGAGCCGGACTGCGGGCGCGGGAACCGGCAGGAAGCTCGGGCGGTGCAGCGCGTGCCCGAGAGCGGCGGCGAATTCCTTCATCGTGACGGGATTCGGCGCGGTGCCGTTGAGCGGGCCCTCGACCCGCGGGTTCTCGAGGGCGAAGACGTACAGACCCACGAGATCGTCCCGATGGATCCACGACAGGAACTGGCTGCCGCGGCCGATGGGGCCCCCGACGAAGGCCTTGAAGGGCGGGAGCATCTTCGCGAGCGCGCCGCCCTCGCGGCCCAGCACGACTCCGGTCCGGACCAGGGCGACGCGCACGCCCAAAGGCTCGGCTTTCTTCGCGGCCTCTTCCCACGAGACACACGTGGTCGCGAGGAAGTCGCTTCCCGCCGACGCGTCCTCGGAAAGGGTTTCATCTCCTCGCGGACCGTAGATGCCGACCGCCGAAGCGTTCACGAGAACGGATGGCTTCAGGACGGCCTTCTGGATCGCCGCGCAGAGCTTTTCCGTGGCCTCGAGGCGGCTCGAGAGGATCCGCGACTTCGCGGCCTCCGTCCAGCGCTGCGCGAGGGTCTCACCCGCGAGATTCACGATTGCCCCCGCGCCGTCGACCCAGGACTCCCAGGCGGCGCCGGGCGCCCACGACACGACGCGGACCTTCGGGTGGATGTGGTCTCGCGAGCGGGAGGCGTCGCGCGTCAGCAGGACGACGTCATGGCCTTTCGCGAGCAGGCTCTCCCACAGCTTCGAACCGATGAAGCCGGTCCCACCCGCGACGACGACACGCATCCCCTCTCCTTGTCCTTGCATCGTACCGAATCCCGGCGCCGTATAGTCCGCGGGTCATGAAAGCTCGTTCACGGGCCTGCGCCGCCCTCGCGATCTCGCTCCTCCACGGGGCGGTCCGGGCCGAGGTCGTGGCGCCGGCGTTCGAGGTGGACGCGCGCGATCTCGTCCGGCGCGTCGTGAGAAGCCAGCGCCGGGTCGAGGCCGCATTCGACGGCGCCACGTTCGACCAGCGCGAAGTGAAGATCGAATGGGGCTCGGACGGGCGGGCGAAGGAGGTCGCGTCGCGCCTCTTCTACGTGCTGTCCGGAAACGGCGGCGCCGAGGGCTCGCGCGAGCTCGTCGAGGTCGACGGCCGCCCCGCCACGGAAGCCGAGAAGCGCAAGGCCGCCGAGGAGGACGAGAAGAGCCGGAAGAAGCGCCTCGAGCAGAGAGCCGCGGCGGAGGCCCGCCGGGCCGAGAAGGTTTCCGGCGACGAGGACGATCCGCTCGTCGGCCGGAAGCGGCTGTCGGAGCTGATCAGCCGGTTCGTCATCCGCGTCGTGGGCGAGGAAGTCGTGGAGGGGCGCCCCGCGTACGTCCTCGACTTTTCGCCGAGCCCCGCGGCGCCCGCGCCGAAGACGCTCGGGGATCGCGCGCTGAATTCGCTCGCGGGCCGCGCGCTCATCGACGCCGTGGACTTTCAGGTCCGTTCCGTCGTCGCGCACCTCACGAAGCCCGTGAAGGTGGCAGGCGGCCTCGCCGCGAACGTGAAGGCGGCCGACATCGAATACACGGGCCAGCCGCTCGGGGGGAACCTCTGGTTTCCCTGCGTCGTCGAGCTCCGGCTGACGGGGAAGACCGCTCTCTTCTTCCGTCTCGATACCTCGTTTCGCTTCGAGTTCGCGAATCTCAGGAGGTTCCACGTGGAGACGGAAAGCGACATCCGCCCCGGCGGAAGCCACGGGAGCGTTCCATGACACCGTCCCGCCGTCGCGCCTTTCTCTTCGGCGCCCTCGCCCTGTTCGCGGCCGGGTTCGCGTATGCGTACTGGCTCTCGCTCGTCCCGGCGACCCATCCCGACCACGATCACGGAATCCTGAACCTCGACGCGGGGGGGCGCCTGAACGTGACCACGCGGGAGGGGAAGACGCGCAACCTCGTCGGCCGGCCGGGAAAGGCGCTCGTCATCCACTTTTTTTCGACCTCGGCGCCGGGGGCCGCCGAGGAGCTCGCGGGCATCTTCCGTTTTCAGGAAGAGCTGAAGGCCGATCCCGGCGTGGAGTTCGTCCTCATCGCGCAGGACCGGGACTTCGCGACGCTCGACGCGTGGCTGAAGCAGAAGGGGCTCGTCGCTCCGGCGCCCGCGACGCTGGTCCTCGACCCGTCCGGCGACACGACGCAGAAGCTGAACTGCAAGCGTCCGCTCGAGACGATGTTCTTCACCGCCGAAGGGAAGCTCTCCTCGCAGGCGCGCGGCGCGCTCGAGTGGCCGGACGGAGCCGTGGCCCACCTCGCGCGCGCCCGCGGCGGCGAAGCGATCGAATAGCTACTTCTTCGGAGCGGCGGCCGCGGTCGGCGGCGGGTCGTTCGACGCGTGGTCGGAGATGTATTTCCACACCCCGCCCTGCTCGGCGGCGATCTCGCAGAACGTTCCCGTTTCGGTCGTGGCCGCGCCGCCCGCCCTGGGGGCCGTCGTCATCTTGAAGTGGCCCCACCCCGCCGAGAGCTGCCCGGCCGTCCGGTAGTGGGCGTCGGTGATGACGAGGTCGGTGACCTTGAGGTCCTTGAGAAAGCCCTCGATCGCCTCCGTGATGGCTTTCTTTCCCTTGATCGCCGAGGAGCCGGGCAGGACGAGGACGGCGTCGTCCGCATAGCAGGCCGCGACAGCGGCCGCGTCGCCCGCGAGCATCGCCTTCGTGAACGCGGTGTCGAGGTCCTTGGCGCCGCCGGCGGCGAGCGCGGGGCCCGCGGCGAACGTGAGGCAGAAGAGAAGAACAATCGACAGGGCTCGTTTCATTGAACTCTCCTTTTCGTCCAATTGGTACGGAGATTCTCTCTCAACTCGGGCGCCGCGTCTCGCCGAGCGTGATGAGGATGACGGCCGCGACGATGACGGTGGCCGCGACGAGCGTGCGCGGACCCACCTCCTCGCGGGCCAGGAGCCAGCCGA
>DATGDV010000016.1:0-6146 GCA_035310685.1 Thermoanaerobaculia bacterium | reverse complement strand
GCACCTTGGAGTCGAACTCGGTGTGAGCTTTGTCGAACGTGAAGATCTCTTTTTCGGCTCGTGCGGCGGGCGCGAGCGCAAGGACCGCGAGCGCGGCGAAGGGTGCGAGAGACCGGAGTCGGACCATGAGCGCACGTTCTCCTTTTTCGGTAGATTGCGGGGAGATTCGCCCCGGCGCGCGAGTCTAGACGAGTCACTTTCCCGGGGAAAGCGGAGGACCATATGCCCGAAAGCAGCGTTCAGGTTTACGCGAGTCACAGGCGCTGGGATCCCTGGTACCACTTCTTCGCCTTCTCGGTCGTCTCGATCTCGTTCTTCGTCGCTCTCTGGACCTTCATCAAGAGCTTTTCGGGCGGCTTCTCGGCCTGGGCGGCCTGGAACGTGATCGTCTGGGCGGCCGCAGTCGCGTTGACGCTGCGGATCAGGATCTATCCGCTGAAGGTGCAGGACCGGATCATCCGGCTCGAGGAGCGGCTGCGGCTCGCGGCGCTGCTCGACGAACCCCTCAGGGCGCGGATCGGCGAGCTCGACGTTCCGCAGCTCGTCGGGCTGCGCTTCGCGTCGGACGCCGAAGTGCCGGGCCTCGTGAAGCTCGCGCTCGACGAGAAGCTCTCGGGCGAGGAGATCAAGAAGCGCATCCGGAACTGGCGCCCGGACACGCTCCGCGTCTAGCCGGCGCACGGTCTCGAGAGGAGGCGACCTCATGACCTATCTCGGCGATGCGAGCCTTCCGCGGCGCTTGCTCCGATCGCTGGCGGGGCTGGTGCGGCGGCCGAAGGGGTCTCAGGGTCAGTCGCACGCGGTCTGGGTGATCGGGCATCGCGGCGCGGCCCGGCAAGCTCCAGAGAACACGCTCGCCTCGTTCCGGAAGGCGCTCGACCTCGGGGCGGACGCCATCGAGACGGACGTCTGCATCACCCAGGACGGCTGCTTCGTCCTCTGGCACGACGCCGAGCCGTCGGAGAGCGTCGCCCTGGTGCGCCAGGCGGGCGCGGAGGGCAGCTACCTCTACCTTCCCGCGCTGCCCGCTCTCGGATCAGACCTGAGGCGGCCCGTCCGCGAATGCGAGAAGGCATTGTTCCTCGAGCATTACGGCTACACGCTCGCCGACAAGGGTTTCGAAAGTTCCCTCGGAGGCGCTCGCAGGCCCGAGGTCCCGCCGGCTCTGCTGGAGGATCTCCTGGACTGGGCGCCGGGCGAGCCGCGCCTCAAGCACGTGTTCCTCGACCTGAAGCCGCCCGTGCAGCAGAAGGAAAAGGTGGTGCGGCTGCTGCGACTGGTGTCCGATCGCGTGCGGAGGCCGGACCATCGCCCGGACCTCACGTACCACCTCCTGGAAGCGCAGCGCGAGATCGTGTCGGCGCTCCTCGCCGAGACGGAGCGCGCGCCGGCGCCCGACGCCGTGCGCGTCACGGGCGATTTCGAGCTGCCTGGCGTCGTCAGGGGCGCTCGAAAGCACGGGTTCGTGCACGTCGCCATGGGCCTGGGCCGGCGCACGTGGGGCGACTTCCGGCACGAGGCGGGGAGGGTTGTACGCGCGCGGCGGCGCGGACTCGTGGCGTCGGTCGTGGCCTGGACAGTGAACGACGAGGACCGCCTGCGCGAGCTCGTCGCGCTCGGCATCGACGGGATCGTGACGGACGAGCCGGCGCTCCTCAGGGACATCGCGGGCTCTCGGTGATCGAGGTCCGGGCGGGGCGCTTTGCCGTCGTCGGCGACCTCCAGCGCACCTCGCGCGCGGAATTCTGGAGGGAGTCGAATCCCGAGGAGCGCCGCCGGCTCGTCGCCGAGATCGCGGCGCGCGGCCCGGACTTCGTCGTCGCGCTCGGCGACCTCGTCTTCCACGGATCGTCGCGCCGGGACTGGGAGGCGTTCGACGCGCTGACCGCGCCGCTCCGTGCCGCGGGGGTGCCCATCCTGCCGATCCTCGGGAACCACGAGTACTGGACGCGCCGGGGCCCCGCGTTGCGGAACGCCGTCGCGCGTTTTCCGCGCCTCGCGGCGAGCCGCTGGTACGACGACACGTACGGGCCCCTTCGACTCGTGTTCCTCGACTCGAACGAGAGAGCCCTCGGCGCGGCGGCGTGGCGCGAGGAGATCGGCTGGCTGAAGACCGAGCTCGCGCGGGCCGACGCGGAGGAGGGCGTAAAGGGCGTCATGGTCTTCGTGCACCATCCGCCGTACACGAACAGCACGGTCACGGGGGACGAGCTTCACGTGCGGAAGGCCTTCGTTCCGGCCTTCACCGGGGCCGGGAAGACGATTGCGATGATCTCCGGGCACGTCCACAGCTACGAGCATTTCGTCCGCGGCGGCAAGGCGTTTCTCGTGGCGGGGGGAGGCGGAGGGCCGCGCGTGCGCCTCGCCCGCGGCGCAAAGCGCCGGCACGCCGACGACGTCTTCGAGGGCCCGGAGGTGCGCCACTTCCACTTCCTGCTGTGCACCCCGGACGACCCGGGCCTCGACGTCGAGGTCGTCGGGCTCGAGAAGGGCAAGGACACGTTCTTCCCTCTCACGCGGTTCACTCTCGCGTGGCCGTCCTGACGGCCGGGAGCGCGAGTCGACCTCCCGCGGCCTAGTCGAATCCGGGGGCGGCTCCCGCGAAGAGCTCCCGGCGCGCGGCGTCCATCTCCGTGCGCGTGCGCGCCAGGAGCGCCGGGAGGTCGGCCTCCGTCATTCCGGCCGTCGGGATTGGCTCGAGGACCTTTACCTTGATGGTGCCGGGGCGGACGAGCAGGCGCCTCGCGTCCAGGACGGGGGCGAGCGGCCCGACCACGAACGGCACGACCGGCACCTGCGCCGCGATCGCCAGGTGGAACGCTCCCTTCTTGAAGGGGAGCATCTCGGGTCGCTGGTTGCGGTGCCCTTCGGGTGCCATCCAGACGCGCAAGCCTTCCTGCCGGATCTTGCGCGCGGCTTCCGCGATCGAAGTCCGGGCCTTCGCGGCGTCGTCGCGATCGATCAGGATGTTGCCGGTCGCGCGAAACAGCCAGCCGAAGATCGGAATGAGGCGTATCTGCTTCTTGCCGATGACGACCGTGGAGTCGGGAAAAAAGGCGGCCCACACGACGGCATCGAGGTTCGACTGGTGGTTTCCGACGAGAACGGCCGGGCGATGGGCGACGAGGCGCTCGGGGTGGTCCACCTCGACGGTCCAGCCGAGGGCTCCCGTCATCAGGCTCGACCATCGATCCAGCCAGCGTCGCGTGGCGCGGTCGCGCTCCCACTTCAGGACGGCGAGCCGAAAGAGCGCGAGGACCGAAAGGCCGAGGAAGAGCGCGCCGCCGAAAAGAGACGCTGCGATGAAATACACCCGAATGATGAGCCGGCGCAGGGCGCCGGCGATGCCGCCTCTTCGTCCGGGCATGCCGCAATATAGCCCGCAGTGGAGCCCGATGTCGTCGTCGTGGGAGGGGGCGCCGCGGGTCTCCTCGCGGCGCTTGCGGCCGCCCGCGGAGGCCGGCGAGTGCTCGTGCTCGAGGCCGCGAAGGACGTGGGACGGAAGATCCTCGTGTCCGGCGGCGGGCGCTGCAACGTCCTTCCGACGGAAGACGCGCCCGCGCGTTTCGTCTCCGAGTCGCCGAACCGCCTCGTGCGCCGCTTCCTCGACCGGTGGCCGCTCTCCGCACAGCGCCGTTTCTTCGAGGAGCTTCTGAAGGGAGAGCTCCGCGAGGAGCCCGGGTCCGGGAAGCTCTTCCCGCCCTCGAACCGGGCGAAGGACGTGCGTGATGCGCTCCGCCAGGCGCTCGGGGCCGCGGGGGGAACCCTGCGGGCGGGGGCCCCGGTGCGCGAGCTCGCGCGCAAGAGCGCCGGCTTCGCCGTGCGGCTCGACGGGGAAGAGCTCGCCGCGCGGCGCGTGATTCTGGCGACCGGCGGCCTCTCGGTCCTCGCGGGAGGCGCGGACGCGGCGGGCTACGCGTGGGCGGAGGCGATGGGCCACACGGTGCGGCCGACCTACCCTGCGCTCGTGCCTCTCATCGGGAACGCGCCCGCCCATCACGCGCTCGCGGGGGTTTCGCTCGGAGCGCGCGTCACCGCGCGGAGCGAAAGGGAGCGCGCGACGTCGCGCGGGGGCTTTCTCTTCACGCACAGGGGCTGGAGCGGCCCCGCGGTTCTCGACGTCTCGCACGTCGTCGCCCGTGCGGCGCTCGCGGGAGCGAGCGCGGAAGTTCGGATTTGCTTCGGATTCGGAGAAGAAACAAGAAGAGAAGAAGAGAGGATTTCTATGAATGCTCCCGAGCGGGGGGCGGACGGATCTCAACGAGGCGAGGGTGGTTCATGGGGGCAAGCCGCGAGACACAGCGGCGATGCCGCGGCGCACTGGGACGCTGCGCTTCGGGGCGCTGGGCGCCCGGGTGGCTCCGGGTCCCTCTCCCTCCTACCCTTTCTAAGAAAATCTTCTCTGCCTGACCGCCTGGCAAACCTGATCCTCGAAACGGCACGGGTTCCCGATATCCAGCTCTCCCGTCTTTCGCGCGAAGCGCGGTTGCGGGTCGTGGAAACGCTGACCGCGTTTCCCCTACCCGCGACGGGGACCGAGGGCTACCGCACGGCGGAAGTGACGGGGGGCGGCGTCGCGCTCGAAGAGGTGGACCCCGGAAGCGGGAAGAGCCGGCTGGTGCCCGGCCTCTTTCTCGCCGGCGAGATCCTCGACGCCTTCGGCCCGATCGGAGGCTTCAACTTCCAGTGGGCGTGGGCGACGGGCCGAACGGCAGGCGAGGCGGCGGGGCGCGCCTGAATCTAGATCTTCGCGCCGTCCCACCAGCTCGAGAGATGAGCCCTCGGGGGTTCCGGAGCGCCGCTCGCGTAGTGGGAGACGTCGTTGAAAAGCGTCAGGCGGGGGTGGGAGCCGTCCTTGAAGTCGAGGACGTTGAGGCACGCCGGACTCTGGTCGAGGCGGTCGCGGTAGAAGCGCGGGTCGATGCCGATGAGCGCCGAGAGAAGAAGCCGGATCGTGGCCTTGTGCGAGACGACGAGGAACGAGCGGCCGGCCTGGGCGGCGACGAGAGCGGAAAGTGCGGGAAGCGCCCGCGCCGTGACGGCGAGGCCGCTTTCGCCGCCTTCCGGTGCGAACGTGTACGGGTCCGACTCCCAGCGCGCGTACTCTTCTGGCCAGAGCGATTCGACCTCGCGGCGCGTCCTCGTCTCCCAGTGGCCGTGCGAGATCTCGCGGAGCTCCGGGACGGGAACGACCGGGAGGCCGTGCGGCCCGGCGAGGATGCCGGCGCTCTCGAGGGTGCGGCTCATCGGGCTCGCGTACACGGCGCATAGGGGCTCGCCCGCGAGCCGGCCGGCGAGACGGCGAAGCTGAGCCCGCCCCGATTCCGAGAGCTCCACGTCCGTTTCGCCCGCGAACCGGTCCTCGGTCGAGAGGGTCGTGGCGCCGTGTCGGACGAGATAGACCCGCGTCGACATTCGGGTCAGCCTTTCACGCGGAAACCGCGTTCGGAGAGGATCCTTCGAAGAGGCGCGCGGTGGTCGCCCTGGAGCTCGATGAGGGCCTCGCCGGCCGTTCCACCGGTCCCGAGCAGCTTCTTCAGCTCCTTCCCCAGACCCTCCAGGAAATCCGAATTCCTCGGCAGTCCATCCAGGACGGTGACCGTCTTGCCGCCTCGCCCCTTTTTCTCGATCCGCAGTGTGACCACCACTTTCGCCGGAACCTTCTCTTCGACCTTCGACGAGCACTTGCAGTCGTCCGCCGGCCACCCGCACGCCGCGCAAACGCGGCCGACGGCGGTGGAATAGACGAGCCGAACGGGGTCCCGCCTCACGTTCTCAGGATAATCCTCCGATGGCCGATCCGATCCCCGTGGCCCCGGGCGTCACGATTCCGGCGGCGGCGCTCGAGGCGCGGCAGGTGAGGGCCTCGGGTCCGGGCGGGCAGAACGTGAACAAGGTGGCGTCGCGCGTGGAGCTGCTCGTGGACGTGAACCTGATCGAAGGCCTCGACCGCGCCGCACGGCTTCGCCTCCTGGCCCTGGCCGGCAGGCGGCGGGCGGCCGACGGGCGGCTTCGTCTCGTCGCCCAGGAGAGCCGCGATCGGCACCGAAACCTGGAAACCGCCCGCGAGCGCGCCCGCGATCTCGTCGCCCGCGCACTCCGCGCGCCCGTGCCACGACGGCCCACCAGGCCTTCCCGCAGCCACC
>DATGDV010000015.1:0-3190 GCA_035310685.1 Thermoanaerobaculia bacterium | reverse complement strand
AGGGATGATCGGGAAGTGGTACGGAGAGGTCGTGCTCCTCGACCAGCCTTTCGCCAAGGACGACAGCAAGAAGGTCTCCCAGGTCATCGCCGAGCGCGCGGGCAAGGATGCTTCGGTGGTCCGCTTCGTGCGCTTCAAGGTGGGCGAAGGCGTCGAGAAGAATCCGGGTGGCGGGGACTTCGCCGCCGAAGTCGCCGCGCTGGCCAAGTGAGCCCGTGGAACCCCGATATCGCCGGATCCTGCTGAAGCTCTCGGGGGAGGCTCTCCTCGGCAGCCAGTCCTTCGGTATCGAGCCGTCGGTCGTCGAGCGCCTCGCCGACGAGATCGCCGAGGTGGCGCGCCTCGGCGTCGAGGTGGCGATCGTCATCGGCGGCGGGAACATCATCCGGGGTGTTTCGGCGGAGACGCAGGGCATCGACCGCGTCACGGGCGACAACATGGGAATGCTCGCGACGGTCATCAACGCGCTCGCGCTGCAGGACGCCCTCGAGAAACGCAAGGTTCATACGCGGGTCATGACGGCGTTCGAGGTGCGCGCCGTGGCCGAGCCTTTCATCCGGCGCCGCGCGATCCGGCACCTCGAGAAGAAGCGCTGCGTCATCTTCGCCGGGGGCACGGGCAATCCGTTCTTCACGACGGACTCCGCCGCCGCTCTGCGCGCGAACGAGATCCGGGCCGAGGCGATCCTGAAAGCCACCCGCGTGGACGGCATTTTCACCGCCGACCCGAAGACGGATCCGAAGGCGGTCTTCCTGCCGCGCGTCACGTACCAGGACGTGCTCGAGAAACGGCTGGGGGTCATGGACGCCACCGCGATCGCCCTTTGCAGGGACAACAAGGTGCCCATTCGCGTCTTCAACCTTCTCGTGCCCGGGAACATCCGCAGGGTCGTCCTCGGAGAGCCGGTCGGAAGCGTCGTCGACGCGGTGAAGGCCTGATCTCATCGGGCCGGGCGAAGGAGCCGAGAACGATGCCGACGATTGCCGAGGTCAAGAAGGAAACAGAACGCCGCATGCACGCCACTCTCGATGCGCTCAAGACCGAGCTGAAGCACCTGCGCACGGGCCGCGCGTCCGTCGGGATTCTCGAGGGAGTTCTCGTGGAGTACTACGGCACGCCGACTCCGTTGAACCAGGTCGCGAACCTCTCGGCGCCGGACGCCACGCTGCTCGTCGCGTCTCCATGGGAGCCGTCGCTCTGTCCCGTCATCGAGAAGGCCATCCGGACGAGCGACCTGGGCCTGAACCCCTCTTCGGACGGAAAGATCGTGCGCATCCCCGTGCCCCAGCCCACGGAGGAACGCCGCAAGGAGATCGTCAAGAAGGCTCACGGCTTTGCGGAGCAGGCGAGAGTCGAGATCCGCCATCATCGGCACGAGGGGAACGACGCGATCAAGAAGGAGGCGAAGGCCTCCGCGATCTCGGCCGACGACGAGAAGCGCGCTCTCGACGAGATCCAGAAGATGACGGACAAGAGCGTCGCCGAGGTCGAGCACGTCCTGAAGACGAAGGAAGCGGAAGTGCTGGCGCGGTGATGGTGCGCGCCGTCGCGCTCATTCCCGCGGCCGGCTTCGGGACGCGCTTCCACGACGACGGGCCCAAGGCGCTCGTCACGCTCGCGGGGCGGCCGATGCTCGTCCACGCGCTCGAGCGCCTGGCCGCGTCGAATCGCGTGCGGGAGGCGGTGATCGCCATCTCGCCGGGCCACTCGGACGCCTTTCGGGAAGCCCTGGCGGACGCGCCCGTCCCCTGCACGCTCGTCGACGGCGGCGTGACGCGGCGGGATTCGGTCGTACGTGCGTTCGCGGCGGCGCGGTTCGAGAGCGACGACGATCTCGTCCTCGTCCACGATGCGGCCCGCCCTCTCGTCGATCCCGTCGAGGTGGCGGCGGTCGTGGACGCAGCCGAGAAGTCCGGAGCCGCCATCGCGGGCTACTCGATCGTCGAAACGGTCAAACGCGTCTCCGGCGGCGTGGTCGGAGGAACCGTCCCGCGGGGAGACCTCTTCGCGGCCACGACGCCGCAGGTCTTCCGCGCGGGCCTGTTTCGGTCTGCCGTGACGAAAGAAGGCGGTCCCGACGCGACCGACGACGCCGAGCTCGTGGAAAGAACCGGGGGCACCGTGACGGTCGTCCTCACGTCGCGCTGGAACATCAAGATCACGTACCCCGAGGACCTCGACTGGGCCGAGGCCTTTCTCGCCCGGGCTGGAACATGAGGATCGGGCACGGCTTCGACGCGCATCCTCTCGCGCCGGGGCGCCCGTGCGTCCTCGGCGGCGTCTCGATTCCCTCGGACGCGGGACCCGTCGGGCATTCCGACGGAGACGTCGTTCTGCACGCGCTGGCGGGCGCGCTCCTCGGCGCGGCCGCCGCGGGAGACCTCGGGTCGATCTTCGGCACGGACCGACCGGAGTGGAAGAGCGCGACGGGCGAGGCGCTCGTGCGCCACGTGCGCGAGCTGACGGAGCATCCCGAGATCGGAAACGTGGACGTGACGATTCTCGCGGCGCGGCCTCCCGTCGCGGAATTCCGCGAAGCGATGCGCACGAACATCGCGGCGCTTCTCGGCACGTCCGTCGGCCGCATCTCCGTCAAGGCGTCGTCGGGCAACGGGCTGACCGATTTCGGCCGCGGCGTGGGCGTCGCGGCGACGGTCCTGGTCCTGGTCGCGGGCGACGCGGCCGAGTGATCGTCTCCGGCTTCCACCCGGTCCGCGAGGTGCTCGAGCGGAGGCCGCGAGCCGTCGAGGCGCTCCTCGTCCAGCGCGGCCGCAAGGACTCGCGTGCGGGGGAAATCGAGGAGCTGGCGCGCGCGAAGGGCATTGCCGTCCGCATCGTCGCGAAAGAGGAGCTCGACCGGGCGGCGGGCCGGGCGCACAACGGGGTCGCCGCGCGCGTCGCGGAGCGGGAGTACGACACCGCGGAGGAATGCCTCGCGGGGGACAAGGGAAACCGCTGCGTCCTCTTTCTCGACGAGGTGACGGATCCGGGCAACCTGGGGTCGGTCCTGAGGACCGCAGCGGCCGCCGGGGCCTCGGTCGTCCTCACGGAGCGGCACTCCGCCGGTCTCAATGAGACGGTTTCGAAGACTTCGGCGGGAGCGCTGGAGCGCGTGAAGGTGGGAAGAGTCGTCAATGCGACTCGTTTTCTCTCGCAGGCCAAGGCTGCGGGCTTCTGGGTCTTCGGCGCC
>DATGDV010000014.1:0-8908 GCA_035310685.1 Thermoanaerobaculia bacterium | reverse complement strand
TGCCCACGACACCAGGGAGAAAAAAGCGAGCACGATGAGGACGGCCTTCGCCGTCGGTCCCGCCGAGAGGAACAGCTGGGCAATGTTCGAGCCGCCGGTTTCCGTCATCGTTTCAGGTGACTCCCGCTCGGGATGCGCTCCGCGACGGACTCGTCTCGGGCCGTCCCGTCAAGGTAGCATGGAATCTTCAAGCGGGTCAAAGCGTTGGAAGGCCCTCGCGGCCCTGGTGCTGGCGCTCGGCTTTGCGGAGATCGCGAGGGCCGCGGCCCTTCCGGACGACGTCCTGCCGCTCGCCGCCGTCAAGTCGGGCATGAAAGGCTACGGCTTGACCGTCCTTCACGGCTCGGCCGTGGAGCGCTTCGACGTGGAGGTCCTCGGCGTGGTGCCGAACGCTCTCGGACGCTCGCAGATCGTCGTGCGCGTTTCCGGCCTCGGTCTCGACAGGACCGGAATCCTCGCGGGCATGAGCGGCAGCCCCGTCTACTTCGAAGGCCGTCTCGCGGGAGCCGTCGCGGCGACGTGGGGGTTTTCGAAGGAGCCCATCGGGGCGGTCACACCGATCGAGTCGATGCTGGCGATCGACGGCGGCGACTGGGCAGCCGGGACGGGAGGAGGCGCGCGGCCGACCTCCGGCGGAAGTTTTGCCGCGTTCGCCGGGACGCTCGCACTCCCGGAGGAGCAACGTCTCGCGGCTCTGCAGAAAATCGTGGACGCGCGGCCAAGCCTGCCGGTGCACGCGCAAGCCTCGTTGCTCGCGCCCGTGGCCACCGGATTCCCGGGGGAGACCCTCGGGCGGTGGGGGAGAGACCTCGTGCGTCTCGGCATTCCCGTCTCTCTCCTCTCGGGCGAAGCGCCGTCCCTTCCCGGAACGGCTCTCCAGGCGGCAGAGCGGGCACGCCCGGCGGCGCCGATCGCGCCGGGGTCGGCGGTGACCGCGCTTCTCATCGATGGCGACCTGCAGCTCGGCGCCACGGGCACCGTGACGCGGGTGGACGGCAGCGGGCGGTTTCTCGCGTTCGGCCATCCGTTCCTCGGCGCGGGAATGCTCGAGCTGCCGGTCTCTCCCGCCGAGGTCGTGGCGGTGTTTCCGAGCTCGATGCTTTCGTTCAAGATGGCCTACGCCCTGGCGCCGGCCTACCGACTGACGCGGGACCGGGACAGCGGAGTGGCAGGCCGCGCGGACCGCCCGGCGGCCCTCCTGCCCGTGCATTTCCGGCTCGAGTCGGAGGGCGGGTCCGTTCGCACTCTGTCGTGGGGCGTGGCGAAGGAGGCCGCTCTGCTCCCCATGCTTGTCGCGATCTCGATGGACGCCGCGCTCACGACGCTCGATCCGACTCCGGTCGACCGGACCCTCCGGCTTCGCGTCTCCGTGGACACGGCGTCCGGGCCGTTCGTCTACGCGGACGAGATGACGGGCCCGCGCGCCAAGGAGCTCGCGCTCATGACGGCGAACGTCCTCACGGGCCTCGTCGCCCAGAATGAGTTCGAGGATCCCAAACTTTCCGGTGTCGACATCTCGGTCGCGAGCGCTCCCGGCGAGAAGCGGCTGCGTGTCGTGGGTGCGGCTCTCTCGGCGCGCAAGGTGGCTCCGGGAGAGGCGCTTCGAGCCACCGTCCGTCTCGCGGACCGCCGTGGCCGGGAGGAGACGCGCGTCCTGTCTCTCGTCGTCCCGAAGGAGACGCCCGAAGGCCGCGCGATGGTCATCGTGGGCGACGGAAACGCCGCTTCGGCCGCGCGGCTCGCCGCGCAGCCCGCCGAACCGCGCACGCTCTCGGGCCTTCGGGTCGCGCTCGCGCGGCTCGTGCCCTCGGACCGGTTGGGAGCGCTCCTCGTGATTCCCGCGCGGGGCGCCACGACGGGCGACGACACGCTCAGCGCCCTGCCGCCGTCGTTCGCGGCGGTCCTCTCGGAGGAGGGAGACGCGAAAATGCGTTCGTCGGTCCCGATCCGTGTTCTCGCCGAAGAGTTCGTCACGCTCGACAGGCCGGCGTTCGGCTCGGCGCGCCTCGAGGTCGAGGTGGAAAGGCCCCGCTCGTAGATGCGATCTTCCTTTCGCGCCAGCGCCTTCGCGGTCGTCGCCGCATTTCTCGCAGCTTTCCCGCTGGAAGCCGGGACGTCCCGCATTGCCGTCACGGCGGGCGCGCGCGACTTTCTCGCAGGCGAAACGAAAGGCGTCGCCGTGTCCGCCGACGGCAGGCTCATGCTCGGCGAGGCGCTCGCGGCACGCGCGTGGCCCGACGACGCGAACGACGCGGCCGTTTTCGGCGCGGCCGCCGATTCCTCCGGACGCTTGTTCGTGGCGACGGGCGGGGGCCTCGGCCGGCTCTTCGTGTCGAGCGAGGCGAAGGTGTCGCTGCTCTTCGCCGCGCC
Source organism: Thermoanaerobaculia bacterium (assembly GCA_035310685.1). Lineage (GTDB taxonomy): Bacteria > Acidobacteriota > Thermoanaerobaculia > UBA5066 > UBA5066 > Fen-183. The sequence continues at coordinate 6,538 of DATGDV010000014.1, read as the reverse complement.
GGAGCCGAACATCACGGCGGTCGCGGTCGCGCCGGATGGCGCCGTCGTCTGCGCCTCGTCGCCGAACGGGAAGATCTACCGGATCGACCCGAAGGCCACGGATCCCGCGAAGGCCGGCACGGTCCTCGGGGAGCCGAAAGAGGCCGCGATCTGGGCGCTCGCCTTCGCGAAGGACGGAACGCTCTACGCCGGGACCGGGAACAAGGGGCGGGTCTACCGCAAGAGACCCGCGGGCTCGCTCGAGCTCTTTCACGAGATCGAGGACGTGCACGTGAGGACGCTCGCCGTGGGTCCCGACGGCACCGTGTACGCGGGCACGTCGGACCGGGGCCTCGTCGTCGCGCTCCCTCCTCAGGGCAGCCCGCGCACGCTGCACGACTTCTCTCGACCGGAGGTCACGGGTCTCGCCGTGGATTCCCGCGGAGTCGTCTATGCGGCCGCCTCGCAGATCGATGCTTCGGCGGCGCGGCCGGTTCCGGTCGAGCCGGGACTCCGGCCGACGCCCGCCGCGACTCCGGCGCCCTCGCCAAGAACGGAGGAACCTCCGCGCGGCTCCGTTTCCGTCTCCGCCTCGACGTCTCCGGTGCGCCCTTCCGCCGAGCCCCGCTCGGCGAGCAGCTCGGAAATCGCCGTCATCCAGCCCGACGGCTTCGTCGAGCCCGGCTGGCTCTTTCCGGAGGAGTCCACTTTCGGCCTGCGCCTGGACTCGGGCGGAGCGGTTCTCGTGGCGACGGGCCCGCGCGGGCGCGTGTACGAATGGAAGGATCGCCACATGCGCCTCGTGGCCTCGACCGGCGAGAAGCTGGTGCTCGCGGTTCCCGCCGCCGGGTCCGGCTTCGCGGTCGTGACGATGGGATCTGCCGGAGTCCTGCGACCGGGACCCGCGGGCGGCAGGGCTTCCGGCACGTTCACCTCGGCCGTCAAGGACGGCCTGCGCCTCTCCACGTTCGGACATCTCCGGTACGAGGGGGGCGTTCCGGCGGGAGCGGCGCTCGCCCTCTCGGTCAGGACGGGGAACTCCGAGAAGCCCGACGGCACGTGGTCGGCGTGGATGCCGGTCGGCCCGGACGGCGGCGCGAGGCCCCCCGTCGCGCGGTACTTTCAGTGGAAGGCCGAGCTGTCCGCCTCCCCGAAGGGCGAGTCGCCGGTCCTCGAGCGCGTGGAGCTCTCGTACGCCGAGCGCAACGCCCGGCCGGTCCTCGAGAACCTCGCCGTCCTCGAGCCCGGCGCCGTCTTTTCGCGCAGCGCTCCCGGGTCCGCCGTCCTCTCGGTCGCGAATCCCGACGAGTCCGGCATCTACGCGGGCCTCGAGCCGCCGCACGAGGGCACGGCCGAGGGCCCGGGAAGAAGGCTCTTCCGGAAGGGTTACCGGACGCTCACCTGGAAAGGCACGGACCCGAACGGCGACACGCTCCGTTACGAGGTGGAGGCGCGACGCGAGGGCGGATCGACGTGGTTTCTGGTCCGCAAGGATCTCGAAGACTCCTTTCTCTCGTTCGACACCACGGCGCTTCCGGACGGCCGGTACCGCTTCCGCGTGACGGCCTCGGATCGCCTGTCGCAGCCCGAAAGCGAGGCGCTGACGGCGCGCGAGGAGAGCGGCGTCGTCATCGTCGACAACACGCCTCCGGTCCTGAGAGTCGAATCGCGAAAGGTCGAGGGGAACGCGCTCGTCGTCACGGTGCTGGCCACGGACGCGCTCTCGCCGGTCACGAAGGCCGAAGGCGCCGTGAACGCGGATCGGTGGCGTCTCCTTCCGGCCGAAGACGGAGCGGCCGACTCTCCGGCCGAGCGGTTCGTCTTCCGCGTCCCGAAGCCGACCGGGCCGGCGATGCTGTCGATCCGCGTGCTCGACGCGGCCGGCAACGTCGCGGCGATCTCCGTGGAGTGGCCGTTCTGAAGAAGCTCGCGCTCCTCGCAGCGGCCGTCCTTCTGGCCTCGTGCGGCGTGCGCGGAAAGAGCCAGGAGAGCGTCGTGCGGCGCCGCCTCGACGGCGAGCCGAAGACTCTCAACCCGATTCTCACCACGACGGATTCGGAACAGGTCGTCCTCGCGCTCCTCGAGCGGAACCTTCTCGACTACGACGAGAAGCTGAACCTCGTGCCGGGACTCGCCGAGGAGGTCGCCGCCTCGCCCGACCATCTCACTTACACGATCCGCCTGCAGAAGGACGCCCGCTGGGAAGACGGCACGCCGGTCACCTCCCGGGACGTCGTCTTCACGCTCACGACCCTCCTCGATCCGAAGACGCCCGCGCTCACGCGGCGGGCGCTCTTCGACGGATTCGTGAAGGCCGAGGCCGTGGACGCGCGCACCGCCCGCGTCGTCTTCAGCACGGCGTCCGCGGGCCGCCCGGACGCCTTCAACCTCCCGCTCCTCTCGGCTGTCGCGTGGGCAGGCGGCGACGTGGCCACGCACCCGCGAAACCGGAGCCCGGTCGCGAACGGTCCCTACCGCCTCGGATCCTGGGAGGCGGGCCGGACGCTGACGCTCGTCCGCAACACGCAGTACTTCGGCGAGAAGGCCGCCCCGGAGCAGGTGATCTTCCGCGTCGTCCCCGAGACGGCGCCCGCGTTCGCGGCGCTCCAGTCGAGCGAGCTGGACGAGATGCGCCTCACCTATGCCCAGAAGAAGGAGCTGGACGCGAGGGCGGGCGCCGCGGGCGCCCCGAGGGTCGTCACGTTTGACGAGCTCTCGTATTCGTATCTGGGCTGGAACAACCGGCTGCCGATCTTCGCCGACCGGCGCGCGCGGCGGGCCCTCACGATGCTCGTGGACCGGGAAAGCATCGATCGCAACCTCTTCGGAGGCCTTGCGAAGGTCGCGAACGGGCCCCTTCCCCCGGCGCACTGGGCCTGGGACGCGTCCCTCGCGCCCTGGCCGTACGACCCGAAGGCCGCCGAGGCGCTCCTCGACGAGGCCGGCTTCCGCAAAGGCCCCGACGGAGTGAGGCGCAAGGGAAACGTCCGCTTCGCCTTCACGCTCTCCCTCGGCATGGGCAGCGACGTGCAACGGCAGCTCGTGGAGCTGGCGCAGCAGTCCTTCCGGAAGGCGGGCATCGAGATGTCGATCCAGCCGCTGGAGTGGGCGGCATTCGCGTCGAAGATGGACGCGGGAGAGTGCGACGCGTGGGCGGCCGCGCTGAACCTGGACCCGAACCCCGACCTCGCGGTGAGCTGGCACTCGGCCCAGACGCCGCCGGCCGGCCTGAACTCCGCCTTCTACCGGAACTCCGAGGTGGACGCGCTTCTCGATCGCCTCAAGACGGCGTTCGACCGGGAGGAGACGCGGACGCTCCTCGCGCGCGTCCAGGCCCTGATCCACGAGGACGAACCGGTCACGTTCCTGAACGTCCCGCTGACGAAGTGGGGCCTCTCCTCGCGCCTGACGAACGTGAAGACCTCGCCCATCGGGCTCTTCATGTTCTGGCCGGGGGCGGCCGGCTGGCGCACGGGCGCGAGCACGAGGCCGATCTCGTAGGCCCCCGCGTCGCCAAGTAACATCTCCGGAGTGATCCGCTTCGCCGTCAACCGGGCGGTCTCGGCGGCCCTGACGCTGCTGGGAGTTCTTGCGCTCGTCTTCGGACTCGTCGCGGCCGCCCCTGGGGACGCGGCGGCGCTCGCGGCGCGCGCCGCCGGAAACCGCGCGGCGGCCGTCTCGCCCGAGGCGCTCGCGGCCTTCCGCCATCTCTACGGCCTAGACCGGCCGCTGGCCGAGCGCTTCGTCACGTGGGTGTGGCGCGCCGCGCGCCTCGATTTCGGGCGCTCGCTCGTGGACGGGCAGCCCGTGAGCCTTCGGGTCGCCCGTGCACTTCCGGCGACGTTCGCCCTGAACGGGGCCGCCCTTCTTCTCGCGTGCCTGATCGGCGTTCCGCTCGGGATCGCGGCGGCGCGACGGCCCGGCGGGCGCCTGGACCGGATCTCCGGGTTCGTCTGCGACGCCTTCTTTGCGACGCCCACCTTCGTTCTCGGGCTCGTTCTCCTTCTCGTGTTCTCGGGCTGGCTCCGCGTCACGCCCCTCTTCGCGGACACGGAGTCCGGAGTGCGCGGCTTTCTCCTGCCGGTCGCGACCCTCTCGCTGACCTCGCTCGCGCTCGTCGCGCGTTTCGTCAGGGTTTGCGTCGCGGCGGCGCTCGCAGACCCGGCCGCTCTCGCAGGCCGCGCGCGGGGTGAACGGCCCTCGGAGGAGGTCCGGCGCGCCCTCAGGCGCTCGGCCGCCTCGTTCGCCGCGATGGGCGCGGTCCTCGTGCCTTCCGTCGTCTCCGGCTCGATCCTCGTGGAGCGCGTCTTCTCGCTGCCCGGAGCGGGCGGCCTCCTCGCCGAAGCGGTGTTCGCGCGCGACCTCCCGACGGTCCTCGCTCTGACCTGGTGCTCGGCGATCGTGGTCGTGGCCGCGTCCCTCGCTGCGGATCTCGTCGCGGCGGCGCTCGACCCGCGCGTCGCCCGCGAGATCGAGGCGGCCGTGCCGGGAGTCGCGGCGTGACGCCCGCCCGGGCCGCGCTTCGCCGCGCGGGGCTCGCCTTCGCGCTCTTCCCCCTGATCGCGCTCCTGGCGCCGCTTGTCGCCCGCGAGAGGCCCTGGGTCTCCGGACGCGGCGGCGAGACGATCGTGAGCGCGCCCGTCCCGTTCGATCCCGATGCCGTGGACCTCGACCGGCGGCTCGCGTCCCCGGGCCGGCGGCACCTTCTCGGCACCGACGAGCTCGGCCGTGACGTCCTTTCCCGCGTCCTCCACGGCACGCGGCTCTCCGTCGCAGCCGGCCTCCTGGCCTCGGCGATCGCGCTCGGTCTCGGCGCGGCGCTCGGAACGCTCGCCGGCTGGGCCGGGGGACGCACCGACCGACTCGTCATGCTCTTCCTCCAGATCGTTCAGGCGCTCCCGGCGCTCGTCCTCGTGATCGCCGGCGCGGCTTTTCTGAAGCCGTCGTTCCTCGTCGCGGCCCTCCTCATCGCCCTGACGGGCTGGACCGATGCGGCCCGCCTCGTGCGCGCGGGCACCCAGCGACTGAGGAGCGAGGCATTCGTGGAGGCCGCGCGGGCGACCGGCGCCTCGAACGCGCGCCTGCTCTTCGTCCACGTCCTGCCGCATGCGCTCCCGCCCGCGCTCGCGACGCTGCCGTACGTGCTCGGCTCGGCCGTTCTCACGGAAGCGGGACTGTCGTTTCTCGGGCTGGGCGCGCCGCCGCCGGCCGCGTCGTGGGGACGCGCGCTGGCCGAAGCGCGGGACCTCCTCCCGGGTGCCTGGTGGTGCATCCTTCCGCCTGCCCTCGCGCTGTTCCTCCTCGTCTGGACGGCGCGCCGCCTCGGCGACGCGTTCCTCGGCCGGCGCGGAGACGTACAATCCCGGCTCGCGTGAAGCGAACCGCCGTCTACCCCGGCACGTTCGATCCCATGACGAACGGCCACGTCGATCTGATCCGGCGCGGCTGCAACATCTTCGACCGCGTGCTCGTCTCGGTCCTCATCGACACCGAGAAGGCGCCGCTCTTCACCGTGGAGGAGCGCCTTCAGATGATCCGCGGCATCTTCCGGCGCGAGCCGAAAGTCGTCGTGAAGTCCTTCAGCGGCCTGCTCGTGGAATTCATGCGCAAGGAAAAGGCGCGGGTCGTGGTCCGCGGCCTGCGCGTCGTCTCGGACTTCGAGCACGAGTTCCAGATGGCCCTCATGAACCGCCGCCTGGGCCCGGAGGTCGAAACGCTCTTCCTCACGCCGAAGGAGGAGCTGTCGTACACCTCGAGCCGCCTCGTGAAGCAGGTCCACCAGCTCGGCGGCGACGTCTCGGGCCTCGTCCCGGCGATCGTCCACCGGGCGCTGAAAAGGAAGATGCCGAACGGCGCCAAGAGCTGACCTCGCCCGGCGGGCCGCTCAGAGGCGCGCGAACTCCCGGAAGGCCTTCGCGATCGGGTCCGGCACGGTGCGCGGGCGGCCGGCCTCGTCGAGGAACAGGTGCTGCGTCTCTCCCTCGGCGGCGAGCGTCCCGTCCGCGAGGACGATCTCGTACTGAAACGTGCAGCCACGGCTCTTGAGCTCGGTCATCCGGGCGCGGACTCTCACCGTGTCGCCGTAGCGCACGGCCCGTCGATAGCGCACGCGCGCCTCGGTGACGGTGATGAACGAACCCTCGGCCTCCATGCGCGGGTACGGATACCCGGCGCGCTCGCAATACGTCGTGCGCGCGACCTCGAACCAGATGATGTAGTTGCCGTGGTAGACCACGCGCTGCGCGTCGGTCTCGGCATAGCGCACCTGGATGGAGGTTTCGACTGCGGGATGGGGAGCGCTCACGGTCCCCATAGACTAGACGATGACCATGAGAGCGCTCTTCAGAGGGGCCGGTTGGCCCGAGATCTTCTTAGAAGGCGAAGAACGGGGGACCGGGACCGGGGATTTCTTAGAAGGTGAAGAGAAGCTCCTCTGCGCTGATCGGCCGCAGCAGCTGCCCGACGTGCTCGCGGCGCTGGACGAAATCGCGGCCTCGGGCGATCCGGGCCTCGTCGCCGCGGGCTTCTTCTCCTACGAGGCGGGAGTCTTTCTCGAAGG
>DATGDV010000013.1:0-4737 GCA_035310685.1 Thermoanaerobaculia bacterium | reverse complement strand
CGCGACCTCCTCGTCGTGCCGGTGGCCCTCTCGACTTTGTTCGCCGGCTTTCTCCTCCTCACGACGCGCCGCAAGGCCATCTCGCAGGTCACGGGCTACCTGATCCTCGAGAACGGGATCTTCGTCTTCGCGCAGCTTCTGCACGAGGCGATGCCGACGCTCGTGGAGGTCGGCGTCCTCCTGGACCTCCTCGTCGGGATCTTCGTCATGGGAATCGTCATGAACCACATCCAGCGGGAGTTCGGCTCGCTCGACACGGAGCGGCTCGCGGAGCTCCGGGACTGACGATGCTGCTTCTCGCTCTCATCGTCGTGCCGCTCCTCGCCGCTCTCGCGGCGTTCGTGACGCCCTCGGAGAAGGCGGCTCCTGTGATCGTCGCCGGCACGGCCGTCCTTCACCTGGCCGGCTCCCTCGCCGTTCGGTCCGGCGACGCGACGTTCGGAGGTTGGTTTGAAGTCGACGCGCTCGGACATCTGATCCTCGACGTCGTGTCCCTCCTCTTCATGCTTTGCGCGCTCTACGGCGTCGAGTACCTGAGGATCCGGAAGGAGCGGGCGAACCGGGTCTTCTGCGTCTGCCTCCTGACGTTCCTGTCGATGGCGACGGCGATCACCGTGGCGCAGCATCTGGCGGTCGTCTGGGTCGCGGTCGAAGGGGCGACTCTCTCGACGGCGATCCTCATCTACTTCAACCACAACGCACGTTCGCTCGAGGCGGCGTGGAAGTACCTCATGATCGGGTCGGTCGGGATCGCGCTCGCTCTCCTGGGCTCGCTCTTCGTGGCGTACGCCGCGCTCCACGGCGCCTCCGGAGACGAGAGCCTTCTCTTCGCGGCCCTGCTCGAGCACGCGGACGGCCTGTCGAGGCCGTGGCTGAGGGCCGGCTTCGTCCTCCTCCTCGTCGGCTACGGGACGAAGATGGGCCTCGCGCCGATGCACACCTGGAAGCCCGACGCCTACGGCGAGGCCCCGGGGATCATCGGGGCGCTCCTGGCCGGCGGCATGACGAACTGCGCGTTCCTCGCGCTTCTCAGGGTCTACCGGGTGATGCAGGCCGCCGGAGAAGGGGCGTTCGCGCGCGAGCTCTTCCTCGCGCTGGGGCTTCTCTCGATGGGCGTCGCGGCGGCCTTCATGGTCGGGCAGCGGGATTTCAAACGAATGCTCGCCTACTCCAGCGTCGAGCACATGGGCATCCTGGTCCTGGGCATCGGCGCCGGCGGCATCGCCGTCCCCGGCGCGCTCCTGCACGTCATCAACAACTCCCTGACGAAGGTCGTCCTCTTCCTCTCCGCGGGAAACATCCACCGCGCGTACGGGAGCAAAACGATCGACGCCGTGAGCGGCGCGTTCCGCCGGCTCCCGCTGTCGGCCGCGCTCTTCCTCGCGGGCTTCCTCGCGATCACGGGCTCCCCGCCGTTCGGGCCGTTCATCAGCGAATTCTCGATCCTCGCGGGCGCCATGACGGAACACCTCTTCGTCACGTCGGCCCTCTTCCTCTTCTTCCTCGCCGTCATCTTCATCGGCATGGGCTCGACGGTTCTCGCGGTCGTCCAGGGTCCGGTCTCCCCGGCGGGAGAGGCGACCGACTTCCGCGACAGCTTCTGGAAGACCGCGCCGATGGTGGCGGCGCTCGTGATGGTCCTGATCATGGGCGTCCGGATCCCCGGCGCGGTCCAGACTCTGGTCCTCGAGGCTGCGAAGGCTCTGGAGGGCGCCTCGTGACCGGGACGGCGGGGATGGCCGCCCCGGTCCGAAACTGTCGTGCTCTTCCGCTGAGGGACGTGCCGTGGCTTCTTCCCTCGCGCTTCCGCGAGTGGCTCGTCCAGGACGTGCGAGGCAAGGGGCGGCGCATCGCGGCTTACTTCGGCACGGCGGACCAGGCCGTGGACGTCGCGCTCACGGCCGTTCTCGCAGACGACGCGAACGGGCGGCTGTTCGTCGCGCGCACGGCCTCCGACGGAACGAAGTTCGAGTCGGTCGTCCCCGAGGTCGCGGAAGCCCACCTCTTCGAGCGCGAGATCGCCGAGCAGTACGGCGTGCGGTTCGAAGGCCATCCCTGGCTGAAGCCGGTGAGGTTCCACCATTCGTATCGCGAGGGCCACGACGCGTGGGGCCGATCGAAGGACGCCCGAATCCCGCCCGGCGTGACCGACTTCTTCCGGATCGAGGGGGACGAGGTCCACGAGGTCGCGGTCGGCCCGGTGCACGCGGGCGTGATCGAGCCCGGGCACTTCCGGTTCCAGTGCCATGGAGAGCTGGTCTTTCACCTCGAGATCGCGCTCGGCTACCAGCATCGCGGCGTCGAGCGGGCTCTCGTGGGCGGGCCGACGAAACGGACCCTTCCCTACGTGGAGACGGCCGCGGGCGACACGACGATCGGCCATGCTCTCGCCTACAGCCAGGCGGTCGAGGCCCTCTCCGGCGCCGTCGTGTCCGCGCAGGCCCACGCGGTTCGCGGCATCGCACTCGAGCTCGAGCGCCTCGCGAACCATGTCGGCGACCTCGGAGCGCTCGCCGGCGACATCGCCTATCTCCCGACGGCGTCGTACTGCGGGCGGCTGCGCGGAGATTTCCTGAACATGACGGCGGAGCTCTGCGGCTCGCGCTTCGGACGGGGCCTCGTCCGGCCCGGCGGCGTCGGATTCGAGCTCTCGCCCGACCAGGTCCGGGACCTGCGATCGCGTCTCGCTGCCGCGCGGACCGACGTGGTGGAAGCCGTGGAGCTCCTCTGGGACACGCCGAGCGTGAGGGAGCGGTTCGAGGGCACCGGCACGGTCACGCCCGACGACGCGGCGGCTCTCGGGCTCGTCGGGCCTGCGGCGCGCGCGTGCGGCATCCAGCGCGACGTGCGGCACGACTTTCCCGCGGGCATCTACCGCTTCGTCCACCTTCCCGTCGTGACCGCGCATCACGGCGACGTCAACTCCCGCGCGTTCGTGCGCTGGCTCGAGATCCAGCAGTCGATCGCGTTCATCCTGAGCCAGCTCGACGGGCTGCCGCGGGACGGAACGCGCCCTTCGGCCGGAGCGCTGAAGCCCGAGTCGCTCGTCGTCTCGCTCACGGAGGGCTGGCGCGGCGAGATCTGCCACGTCGCGATGACGGACGCGGCGGGACGCTTTTCGCGCTACAAGATCACCGACCCGTCCTTCCACAACTGGTTCGCGCTGGCGCTCGCCCTCAGAGACGGCCAGATCTCGGATTTCCCGCTCGCGAACAAGAGCTTCAACCTGTCGTATTGCGGGCACGACCTGTGAGAAAAGCCCCATGCTGAAAGCCCTTCTCGCGCGCACGCACCAGGGACACCGCACGATGGCGTACCCGGCCGGCCCGCCGCCTCCCATGCCCGAGCGGTTTCGCGGGCTGCCCGCGCTCGACCCGGCGAAGTGTCCGGAGGGATGCCGGGCGTGCGCCGACGTCTGCCCGACGGACGCCATCGCGAAGGACGGCCCGCTCGCGCTCGACCTCGGCCGCTGCCTCTTCTGCGTCGCGTGCACGGCCGCCTGCCCGGAAGGGGCGATCGCGTTCACGCACGACTTCAGGCTCGCGACACGAAGGCGCGAGGACCTCCTCCTCGCGGGCGAATCCCTGCCCCTCGCGGAAGCCCTCGAAGGAGAGCTCCGCCGGCTGTTCCGACGCTCCCTGAAGCTGCGCGTCGTGAGTGCCGGCGACTGCAACGCCTGCAGCTCGGACGTCAACGTCCTCGGAACGGTCGGCTGGGACGCCTCTCGATTCGGGATTCAGGTCGTCGCCTCTCCGCGCCACGCAGACGGGCTCCTCGTCACCGGCCCCGTGACCGAGAACATGCGGCTTGCTCTCGAGAAGACCTACGACGCGGTGCCGCCGCCGAAGATCGTGATCGCGGTGGGGGCGTGCGCGATCAGCGGAGGGCCTTACGCCGGCCATCCCGAGCAGCATGGCGGCGCGTCGTCCGTCCTTCCGGTCGACCTCTTCATCCCCGGCTGCCCGCCGCACCCGCTGACGATTCTGGACGGCCTGCTTCGCCTCCTCGGCCGGCTCGAAGACCAACGGAGAGTGCCTCGGGCCTGACGGGCGCGAAGGCTATTCTTCCCGGGTGCGTGCGCTCAGGCTCCGCGCCCCGGCCCCGGTCGAGACGCGGCCCCTCGTCCTCGAAGACGTTCCCGACCCGGTCCTGGGCCCTGGGCAGGTTCTCGTGAAGGTCTCGGCCTGCGGAATCTGCCGGACGGACCTCCATGTCGTCGAGGGCGAGCTGCCGGTCGTGAAGGCGCGCGTGATTCCCGGCCATCAGGTCGCGGGAACGGTCGTCGGCGCGGGAACGGGCGCCGAGGCGCTCCTCGGCCGGCGCGTCGGCATCGCCTGGCTCCACCGGACCTGCGGGTCCTGCCGCTTCTGCGCGAGCGGGCGTGAAAACCTGTGCGACGCGCCGGAGTTCACGGGGTGGACCGTCGACGGCGGCTTCGCCACGTCGATCCTGGCCGAAGCGGATTTCGTCTACGAGCTTCCCGGCGGATTTTCCGACGTCGTCGCGGCGCCGCTCCTCTGCGCCGGCATCATCGGCTACCGCGCCCTCCGCCTGACGGGTCTCGCGGAGCGCCCTTCGGGCTTCCGCGCCGCGAGGCTCGGAATCTACGGCTTCGGCGCGGCGGGCCACATCGCGATCCAGATCGCGCGCGCGCGCGGCGCCGACGTCTACGTCATGACGCGGGATCGCGAGCGCCATCAGGCCCTTGCGGAGGAGCTCGGGGCCGCGTGGGTGGGC
>DATGDV010000012.1:0-3478 GCA_035310685.1 Thermoanaerobaculia bacterium | reverse complement strand
AAGGCGCCCGCTACGCGGACCTCGGGGCGGCGATCGTGGACGTCGGAGGAGAGAGCACGCGGCCCAGAGGAAAAACGTACGGGGAGGGAGCGCCGGAGACTTCCTTGAAGGAGGAGCTTGCCCGCGTCATTCCCGTCCTCTCTTCCCTTCGAAGAAGACTCCCTTCTCTTCCTCTGTCCGTCGACACGCGGCGCACCGAGGTGGCTCGCGCCGCGCTCGATGCGGGGGCGGATGTCGTGAACGTCGTGACCGGCCTCGCTGTCCCCGCGGACCTCCTCGGCCTCGTCAAGAACCACAACGCCGCGATCGTGCTCAACCATTGCCGAGGCACGCCCTCGACCACCTTCGAAGAATCCTCTTTCCAGGACGTCACACGTGAAGTGGCGATGGACTTGGAGAGAGCCCGTGCGCGCGCGATCTCCTCCGGAATCTCCGAGCAGAAGATCTTTCTCGATCCCGGCTTCGGATTCGGCAAGACTCCCGAGCAGAACTTCGCCCTTCTCGGTGCGCTGGATCGAATCGCGCCGCCGGGCGTCCCGCTCGTCGTCGGGGCGTCGCGCAAGGCGTTCCTCGGAACGGTCGCCGGTGCGCCCGCGAACGACCGCCTGCCCGAGTCGCTCGCGGCCGTCGCCGCCTCGGCGGCCGCGGCGCGCACGAGACCCGTCCTCGTGAGGGTCCACGACGTCCCCGAGACGCTGCGCTTCCTCGCCGCACTCTCCCGGGCAGGACGGGCCGCTCTCACGTAAGATCGCACGGGAAATGCGCACCCTTTTTGGCACGGACGGCATCCGCGGCATCGCGGGAGCGCCGCCTCTCGACGACAAGACGGTGTCCCGGATCGGCTCGGCGCTCGTCGCCGCGCTCGTGGACGCCGAAATGGGGCCGCCCATCTCGATCGCGGTCGGCTGCGACACCAGGTCGTCGTCGCCGGAGATCGTGCGGGCTCTCGCGGGCGGCATCGCGGCGTCGGGCGGCCGGACGCGCTTCGCGGGCGTCGTCCCCACGCCGGCCGTGGCCTATCTCGTGAAGCTCACGGACGCGGACGCGGGGGTGGTCGTCTCGGCGTCGCACAATCCGTGGCGCGACAACGGCATCAAGATCTTCTCGGGCGAGGGCCGCAAGCTGCCCGACGCGGTGGAGCTCGGGATCGAGCGCCGCATCGCGACGTCGGCCGCCTCGCCGCCCGCCGACGTTCACCGCGACCTTCTGCTCGGGGCGGACTACGTCGTCCATCTCGTGGGGAGCCTTCCTCACCGCCTCGACGGCCTGAAGGTCGTGATCGACGCCGCGAACGGTGCGGCTTTCGAGGTCGCGCCCGCCGCGTTCGGCGCCGCGGGCGCCCAGGTCGTCGCCCGAAACGTCGCGCCGGACGGCCGGAACATCAACGAGGGCTGCGGCGCCCTCCATCCCGACGGGATGGCGCGCGCGGTCACTGAGACGGGAGCGTCGCTCGGCATCGCGCTCGACGGGGACGCGGACCGCATCATCGTCGCCGACGACACGGGAAGACTCCTCGACGGTGACGACGTTCTCTATCTCTGGACGCTGGAACTCGAGCGCGAGGGCCGGAAGCCCGATGCGGTCGTGGGAACGGTCATGTCGAACTGGGGCCTGGAGCGGGCTCTCCGGGAGAAGGGCGTCCGCCTCATCCGCGCGGCCGTCGGCGACCGGTACGTCGTCGAAGAGATGGAGAAGTCGGGCGCGCTTCTCGGCGGCGAGCCCTCCGGCCATCTCATCCGCGCGGACCTCTCGACGACGGGCGACGGCACGCTCACGGGTCTTCATATCGCGGCGCTCCTCGCGGCGTCGGGCCGTCCGCTTTCGGCCCAGCCACGCTTCGTTCACACGCCCCAGGTCCTCCGGAACGTGCGGGTCCGCGAGAAGACGCCGTTCGAGGCGATTCCCGGGTTCGCGGCGCGGCGCCGCGTCGCTGAAGAGCGCCTCGCCGGCAACGGTCGCCTCCTCCTCCGGTACTCCGGCACCGAGGCGCTCGCCCGCGTCATGGTGGAGGGCACGGACGCGGCCCTCGTCGACTCGGTGGCGCGGGACCTCGCCGACGCCCTGCGCGAGACTCTCGGATCGTGAGCGATGGCCTTCCTCTCGAGCCTTCGGAAGAGGACCTGCGCCGGCTCCTCCACGACGTCGTCCGGCGCGTCGTCGCGCACATCGGCTCGCTCGCCAGCCAGCCCGCCGACGGGTCCGCCGGAGCCGCCGCGCTCGCCCGCACGCTGATCGAGCGCGAGGCTCCGGAGGAAGGAAGGGCGGCGGGGCCTCTTCTCGACTTCCTGTTCGAGAAGGCGATTCCCGCGAGCTTCAACAACGCCGGACCGGGCTTCCTCGCGTACATCCCCGGAGGCGGGCAGCCGTACGCGGCCGTCGCGGATCTGATCTCGGCGGGCGTGAACCGGTACGTGGGCGTCTTCGCCCCGGCGCCGGCGCTCGTGCAGCTCGAGACGAACGTGGTCCGCTGGTTCGCCCGGGCCGTCGGCTACCCCGAGAGCGCCGGCGGCATCCTGACGTCGGGCGGATCTCTCGCGAACTTCTCCGCGGTCGTCGCGGCCCGACACGAGAAACTGCCCGAGGATTTCCTCAAAGGCACGCTCTACGTGTCCGACCAGGGCCACCACTGCATCCGCAAGGCCGCGCTCCTCGCGGGCTTCCCCCCCGCGAACGTGCGCGAGATTCCCTCCGACGGGGCGTTCCGCTTCCGGCTGGACGCCCTCGCGAAGCGGGTCGCAGACGACCGGGCGGCCGGCTTCAAGCCGTTCCTCGTCGCCGCGAGCGCCGGCACGACGAACACGGGCGCCGTCGACGACCTCGACGCGCTCGCCGATTTCGCCGAACGGGAAGATCTCTGGCTGCACACGGACGCGGCGTACGGCGGGTTCTTCGCGCTGACCTCCCGCGGCCGCACCGTCATGAGAGGCCTCGCGCGCGCCGACTCGATCGTCCTCGACCCGCACAAGGGGCTCTTCATGCCGTACGGCACGGGCAGCCTCCTCGTGAGGGACCCCGCGGCGCTCCGCCGGTCGCACAGCGTCTCGGCGCATTACATGCCGGGTATGCAGGAGGACCCGGACTGCGTGGACTTCTGCGAGATCTCCCCCGAGCTCTCGCGCAACTTCCGGGGGCTCGAGGTCTGGCTCGCCGTGGAACTCTGCGGCCTGGCGGCGTTCCGGAAGGCGCTCGACGAGAAGCTCGACCTCGCCCGGGAGGCGGCCGACGCGGTGCGCGCGATCCCCGGCATGGTGATCATGGCCGAGCCCGAGCTCTCGCTCTTCGCGTTCCGCCTCGCGCCCCCGGGCGCGTCCGCCGAGGAGGCGAATCGGGTGAACCGGGAGCTGATGGCACGCGTGAACGCCCGGAAGAGGGTTCTCTTGACGGGCACGCTCCTCGGCGAACTCTTCGCGCTCCGGATGTGCATCCTGAGTTTCCGGACGCACGCGGACCGCATCCGGATGGCCATCGACGACCTCCG
>DATGDV010000011.1:0-5705 GCA_035310685.1 Thermoanaerobaculia bacterium | reverse complement strand
GGTGGAGAGGGACTCGACGTACCGGCGCTGGCCCTCGGCGTAGAGCGTGTCGAACGCCAGTGACGATTTTCCCGAGCCGGAAGGCCCGGTGACGACCGTGAGCGCGCCGACCGGAAACGCGCACGTGACGTTCTTCAGGTTGTGCGTCCGCGCATTCACGACCGTGATCGCGGAAGCGGCGCGGGAGGCAGGGCGCGGGAGGCTCATCGCGAGAACACCGCGAGCTGGTTGAGTCCGAGCAGGAAACGCCTGTAGAGGACGAGGGAGACGCCGGCCGAGCGGCCAGCCTCCTCGAGGGCGGCACGTCCGAGCAGCGTCTCGTGCTCGTCGCGGGCGTGCGGCGAGAGGAGGCCGAGGGCCGCCCCGGCCTCGAGCGCCCAGCGGCCCGCCGGGTGCGGGGTGGTGACGATCAGACGTCCGCCGGAAGACAGAAGAGAAGAGACACGGGCCAAGACCGCCGCCGGGTCCGCGACGTGTTCGAGAACGGCGAGGAGGAGAATTCCCTCGAACGGCGCCCTCGCCTCGAGGTCGGGCGGAGCCGGGCCTCGGCTGAAGTCCCATTCGAAGAAATCCTTGTTCGGCCACCTCTTCCTCTGGGACGCCAGCACCTCGGCGTTGCGGTCACAGCCGACGTAATCCGTGATCCGGTCCGGCAGGTCCGTGAGGCCGCATCCCACGTCCAGGACGCGCGCACCCGGCGTCACGTGCGGGAGAGCGGCCGCGAGGCGCGCCGCCCCGACGCGCGCGGTGAGTCGGCCGAAAAAGGGCGAGCGGCGCGGCACGCGACGGGTTTTACACCTTCCCACGTAAGATCGCGGGCTGAATGGGCAAGGCTTCGTTCACTCTTCGCGAGGCGCGGCCGTCCGACGTGAACGCGATCGTCTCCCTGATCGAGGACCTCGCCGAGTACGAGAGGCAGCCCGAGGACTGCCACGCCGACGCGAGGCTGCTCGAAGCGCATCTCTTCGGAGAAAAGCGATTCGCCGAGGTGGTGCTCGCGGAAATGGGCGGCGAGACCGTGGGCTTCGCGCTTTTCTTCCACAACTACTCGACGTGGCTCACGCGGCCCGGCCTCTACCTCGAGGACCTCTTCGTGAAGCCTGCCTGCCGGGGGCTCGGCATCGGCGAGGCTCTTCTGACGCATCTCGCCCGCCTCGCGGTCGCCCGCGGATGCGGGCGGATGGAGTGGAGCGTCCTCACGTGGAACGACCCGGCGATCCGCTTCTACCTCAGGCTCGGGGCCGTCCCCATGGAGGGCTGGCAGGTCTACCGGCTGGCCGGAGACGCGCTCGCCCGACTCGGGCGATAATCAGGGGGACTCCGGGGGCAAGACGTGCAGAAGAGCCGATCACAGACGGACACGCAACCCATCCGCGTTCGCGAGGGGCGGAAGGGATCGGGAGTCATCCGTCGCCCCGTGTCCCTGCTCATCGACTCCCCGGACCCCACGGCTCTCTTCGACCGCACGGGCCGCGTCCTTCTCGCGAACGACGCAGCGCTCGCCGAGGGCACGCCCGGCCCGGGCAATCTCGACGAGGCGCCCGGGAGCTCGCCGCCGTTCTGGCTGACACCGCCGGGACGCGACAGCCTCATCGAGGCCACGGGGAGCCCGGGGGGCGCGAGGAACTTCGAGGTCCGGATCCCGGCCGGCCCCGAGACAGGCGAGCGCGTGTTCTGGGTGACGACGCGCGTCGCCCCCCAGGCGGCCGAGGGCGGCTTCCTCGCGGCGGCGCGCGAGGTGACCGGCGTCGCCGGCGAGAGGATTCGCGCCGACGCTGCGGATACCGTCGCGGAGCCCGCGGACGCGCTGACGGGCTTCGCGAACCGCGAGCAGTTTCACTTCGAGCTCGAGCGGGAGATCGCCCGCGCGGACCTCTTCGGACGGCCTCTCTCCCTCGTCGTCATCGGGCTCGACAACTTCAAGACCTTGAACGACACCCACGGGCTTCTCGCGGGGGACGAATACCTCCGTTCCATGGCCGACACCCTTCGTGGCACGCTGATGGGCGGCGAGACCGCCGGCCGCGTGGGAGGTGACGAGATCGCGATCCTGCTCCCGGGAGCCTCCGCGGCCGAAGCCGCCCCGCGCGCCGAGACCGTGATCGCGCTCATTCGGCGGATGGCGCCGATCTGGGAAGGGAACGCCCTCACCCTGACCGCGAGCGCGGGCGTGGCCGTCTTCCCCGAACACGCGGGCGGCGCCGCGGACCTGTTCCTCGCGGCGGACCTCGCGATGCACCAGGCCAAGCGCCGTGGCGGCGGGCGCGTGCGCCTTCACGATCCTTCGGATCGAGAGCGGGACCGAACCGGCCGGCTGCGCGAGCAGTCGAACCGGATTCGCGCGTCTCTCGCCGAGTCGCGCTTCGTCCCCTACTTCCAGCCCGTGGCCGAGGTCGGAAGCGGCCGCATCGTGGCCGTCGAGACTCTCGCCCGCATGCGCGAGCCAGACGGACGCATCGCGCTTCCCGCCGAGTTCCTCGGAGCCGCCGAGCGCTTCGGCATCGTCACAGCGATCGACCGCGCCATCATCACGTCGGCCTTCGACGGCCTCGCGTCGGCCCGCAAGCGCATCAGCCCCGAGCTCGAGATCGGCATCAACCTCTCGGGCCTGGACTTCGACGACGACACGCTCGTCGCCGACATCTCGCGGATGGCCCGGGCGAAGGGGATCCGCCCCGAGCGGGTCACGTTCGAGATCACCGAGACCGCCGCCCTGCGCGACTTCGATCGCGTGCGGGACTTCACGCTCGCGCTCACCGGAGAGGGCTTCCATTTCGCGCTCGACGACTTCGGCATGGGCTTCTCTTCCTTCCGCTATCTCCGAGAGCTGCCGGTCTCGTCCCTCAAGCTCGACATCAGCTACGTGAAGGACCTTCCGAAGGAGAAGGCGAACCGCGTCTTCGTGCGGGGCATGGCCGGCATCTGTCGCGGCCTCGGCGTCAAGACCGTGGCCGAGGGGGTGGAATCGGAGGAAGTCCTGGAGCTCCTGCCCGAGCTCGGCGTGGATCGCGCTCAGGGGTGGCACGTGGGCTATCCGTCGCCGGACCTGCCGGTCGTCGAGACCGGCGGAAGCCTCATCCTGCCGCGGAGGCCGCGGCCCTGATTCGTCCGGCCCGGGGTCCCGCGGCGCGCGCGTCGGGCTTCGTCGTGGACGCCCTGCTCCTCCTCGCGCTCGGCGCGCTCGTCGCGGGGGTCGTGGGGCTGGCCCAGCGCTGGAAGGCGCCGATCCGCCCGGTGGTCGAGATCGACCTTTCGCCTTCGGCGCTGCCCCTGTACACGCTTCTCTCGCTGTCGCGCGGCTTCGCGGCGTACCTGCTCTCTCTCACGTTCACGCTCGTCTACGGAACGATCGCCGCGCACGGCAAGCGCGCCGAGAAGGTGATGCTGCCGCTTCTCGACATCGGGCAGGGAATCCCGGTGCTCGGCTTCCTCCCGGGCCTCGTCCTCGGCATGGTCGCGCTCTTCCCGAAGACGAACGTGGGCCTCGAGCTCGCCTGCATCCTCATGATCTTCACGGCGCAGGTCTGGAACATGACGTTCTCGTACGTCGGCTCGCTGCGTTCGATTCCGGAAGAGCTGCGCGAGGTCGCGCGCCTGCACCGCTTTTCCTTCTGGAAGCGCTTCCGCACGGTGGAAGCGTCGTCCGCCGTGATCGGGCTCGTGTGGAACTCGATGATGTCGATGGCGGGCGGCTGGTTCTTCCTCACCGTCAACGAAGCGTTCACGCTCGGAGACCACGACTTCCGCCTGCCGGGAATCGGTTCGTACATGGCCGTCGCGATCGAGAAGGGAGACGGACGGGCCATGGCCTGGGCGATCGTCGCGATGACGCTCATGATCGTGGCCGTCGACCAGCTCCTCTGGCGGCCGCTCGTCGCGTGGTCACAGCGCTTCCGCATCGCGGACACCGAGGGGGAGGACGTGCCGGAGTCGTGGATTCTGAACCTCGTGCGCCGTTCGAGGTTCCTGCGCCGCATGCGTCTGAGAAGGAGGAGGCGACGCCCGCGGGCGACGGCCTCGGCGGCTCCTGCGGAGGGCGCGGAAGTCGGGGCGGACGTCCTGGGCGAGCGCGTCCGGGCGGCGTTCGTCTCCGGGCTCGGGGTCGCCGCGCTCCTCGCGGCGCTCCTCGGCGCATGGAAGCTCGTCGGCCTCCTCGCCCGAGTTCCCTCCGCCAAATGGCTCGTCCTCGCGGGCGCGGTCGGTGCGACGAGCGTCCGTGCGTTCTCCGCGCTCGCGCTCGCGGCCGCCTGGACCCTGCCGCTCGGCATCCTGATCGGCCGTTCGGCCGTCTGGTCGCGCCGGCTCCAGCCCGTCGTCCAGATCGTCGCGTCGTTCCCCGCCCCGATGCTCTTTCCGATCGTGACGGGCGCTCTCCTCGTGCTCCGGGTGCCGTTCGGCGCGATCGCGGCCGTGCTCATGCTCCTCGGGGCCCAGTGGTACGTCCTGTTCAACGTCCTCGCGGGCGCGAGCGCGATCCCGCACGACCTCGACGAAGCCGCCGACGTCTATTCGATGAAGGGCGCCACGCGCTGGCGGACGCTGCTCGTCCCCGCGGTGTTCCCGTTCCTCGTCACCGGGCTCGTCACGGCCGCCGGGGGCGCGTGGAACGCGTCGATCGTGGCCGAGACGCTGACCTTACGCGGGAAGACGCTCGAGACGTTCGGGCTCGGATCCCTCATCACGCGTGCCACGCGCGAGGCCGACTTCCCGCTCCTGACGGCCGGAGTCCTCACGATGTCGCTCGCGATCGTCGCCCTGAACCGCCTCGTCTGGAAGAGGCTCTACCGTCTCGCCGAGACGAAGTACAGTCTCAACCGATGAGCGCCCGTCCGGCTCCCGCGCCCGCGCCGCCCATCGCGGCCGTCCGCGGCGTCGACAAGGTCTATGCGGACGACGCGGGACGCCCGCGCAGCATCCTGAAGAACGTCGATTTCGAGGTTCGCCCGGGCGAGGTCGTCGCCCTCCTCGGCCCGTCGGGATGCGGCAAGTCCACGCTCCTCCGCGTCCTCATCGGCCTGATTCCGCCGACCGCCGGCCGCGTGGAACAGCACGGGGTTCCCCTCGAAGGCATCCATCGCGGCGCGGCCGTCGTGTTCCAGAACTTCGCGCTCTTCCCCTGGCTGACCGTCGAGGAGAACGTGCGGGTCGGCCTGAACGGCCGCCCCCTGGCTCCGTCCGAGACCGACGTCCGCGTGAGGAGCTCGCTCAAGGCGGTCGGCCTCGAAGGCCACGAGCGCGCCTTCCCGAAAGAGCTCTCCGGGGGGATGAAACAGCGTGTCGGGATCGCCCGCGCTCTCGTGGGAAAGCCGGAGCTCCTCTGCATGGACGAGCCTTTCTCGGCGCTCGACATCCTCACGGCGGAGCTGCTGCGGACCGAGGTCTATCGCCTCTTCACCGAGCGTGCGAGCGGCCTCTCTTCCGTCGTCCTCATCACGCATCTCATCGAGGAGGCCGTTTTCCTCGGCGACCGCATCGTGGTCATGGGCGCGAACCCCGGAACCGTGCGCCGCGAGATCGTGAACACCGTGCCGCATCCGCGTGAGTACCGCAGAGACGACTTCATTCGGATGGTCGAACGGATCCACGACATCGTCGCGGGCGTCCACCTGCCCGAGGTCGAAGAAGTCGCTCCGGCGGCGCCCGCGCTGCCGGGGCGCCGCCCCCTCAGTCCCGTCGTGCCCCTCCCGGCCGTCCCGATGGGCGAG
>DATGDV010000010.1:0-8991 GCA_035310685.1 Thermoanaerobaculia bacterium | reverse complement strand
ACCCGACGGATTCGACGAAGCTCTGGGTCCTCGTCGAGTTCTCGAGCCCGCTGTCGTTCGCGCTCGTTTCCTTGAAGGGCGGCGTCAAGAACGTGAATCCGACGAACTTCGTGATTCCGCAGCCCCCGGGCGAGACCTGGGTCGCGGGCGGCGTCTCGGCCCTGATCCCGAACGGCAGCGGCAATGCCCTCGTCGCCCTCATGTGGGCGAAGAAGTTCGGTCCCCCGGTCGTCTACCGGCTCTTTTCCACGAGCGTTTCGGTGTGGGGAGCGGTGCCGGGCCAGTTCGACGTCTCCTCCAGCTCGTACCCCTCGTTCGGACTCAACTATTTCATGCGCGGCTTCGGCGGCTCCGGAAACTCCGTCTACGCGTACCTTGCGACCGGTAACACGGCGTACGCGCTCGCGATGTCGTGCGTCACCGTCCCCGCGCCTCCCGCCGACGATCTTTCCGTGGTGTACGACTCCTGCCCGGTCACGGGCTCGTGCCTCCTCAACCCCGGCGATGCCGTGTTCGTCGGCACGAAGGTCCGGATCACCCCGACGGCATTCTCGCTTCATCCCCTGACGGACTGGCGCTTCGATTACGACTGGCACACGCCGGCGGAGGACAGCGGCTCCTTCCCGAGCCTGAAGACGCCCGATCTCTCGTACTCGGTCGCCACGCCCGGCCCTCCGGCCGCGATCTCGCTCTACGGCCCATGCGACCCTCGTGCGGGCGGCGTGCCCTCGACCGGAGCCGGCTGCTGGTCCTCCGTGACGGCGAACGGCGACTTCGCCGCCAGCCCCACGCCCGGCACGACGAAGTCGCTCACTCTCGCTCTCGAGGCTTCGAACGATCTCGGCCCGGGGAACACGAAGACGTTCCCGCTCACCTGGAAGGTGCCGGCGGTGCGCCTCGTGAACCCCAACATCCTGGTCGGACAGTCGCTGCAGAGCGGAGCGGAGGGCGCGCCGCTTTCGACGGGATACAAATGGTATTTCGGCACGATCCCTTCCTCGCTGACGCTCTCGTCCTGCACGGGCGCAACGTGCACGCCGCCCCCGCCTTTCGACGCGAAGGGGACCTATTACTACTGGCTCACGGTGCCGTATCCGACCGGCTACACCAGCCCCGACTGCGGCAGCCCCTGCGTGCAGAGCCTCGGTTCGTTCTCCGTCACGGACGTCTCGCTCGGTTTCTCCGGAGTCGCCACGACGGTCGTCGCCGGCAGCTCGGTCACGGTGACCGACGGATCGCACGTCGCGCCGAGTGCCACGTCGTGCAGCCCCGGCCTGCAGTACAGCCTGTGCGATGCCTCGCTGGGACCCTGCGCAGCCGGTACCTGGCAGCCGCTATCGCTGCTGAATTCTTCTCAATCGAGCACTCCTCTCGGGACCGGAGGTGCCGCCTCAGTCCCGGTCGGCTCGACAGCCGGTACCACCTGGCTGCGCATCCGCTACTCGTACACGACGACCGGGTCGTGCACGTCACCTCTCACGGCCTCCTGGGTGCCGGCCGTCTCCGGTATTTCGGACCCGAGCGCGTGGCCGATCGTCGTGACGCCCGCGCCCCCGTACATCGCGGCGCGCGTGAACGGCATCAATCCCTGCGTTGGGCCGGGTGGCGGATGCACCGACGGCATCCCTGCGAACATCGGGGACACGATCACCGTCGTGGCGATCATCAACGGCGCCGTCGACTCGAGTCCTCCCCCCACGACCGTCTGGACTTTCGGACCCTCGGCGTCGCCCGCGAGCTGCGCAGGGACGGCCTGCCAGTACTCGACCTTTCAGTTCACCGCGCCCGGCACGTTCACGATCACGCTGAGCGGGTACGCGGTCTCGACGAGCCTCACGTTCGCCGTGGCGGCGCCGCCCGTCGTGGCCGCGAACGGAGGCGCCGTGTGCGCGGGCTCGCCGCTCGCGCTCTTCGCGTCACCTTCCATCTCCGGCGCGGCGTTTTCCTGGACCGGGCCGAACGGCTTCACGTCGTCGGTGCAGAATCCGGTGATCACTCCGGCGACGACGGCGGCGACCGGGACGTACACGGTCGTCCGCACGTACGCGGGCCAGGCCTCGACCTCGAGCACCTCCGGCGTCGTGAAGGCGTCGCCGGGGGTACCGGTCGCGGGCAGCAACAGCCCGGTCTGCGCGGGCGGGACGCTCGCGCTCACGGCGGCCACGGTGACGGGCGCGGCGTACGCGTGGACCGGCCCGAACGGGTTCAGCTCCACGCTCCAGAATCCCGCGATTCCAGGCGCCACGGCGGCCGCCTCGGGGACGTACGTCGTGACCGCGACCGTGAACGGCTGCTCCACGGCCGCGAGCACGGGAGTGACCGTGAACACGCCGCCGCCGGTGCCGGCGGCGGCGAACGGAGGGCCGATCTGCGCGGGCGGAACCCTCACCCTCACGGCCTCGACGATCGCGAACGCGACGTACGCCTGGACGGGGCCGGACGGCTTCACGTCCCCTCTCCAGAATCCGGCCGTTTCGAACGCGACCGCCGCCGCGGCCGGCGTTTACTCCGTGACCGCGACGGTCAACGGTTGTACGGGCCCCTCCGGCTCGACGACGGCCGTCGTGAACGGGGCCTCGGCCGCGATCGCGGCCCCGGCGCGGATCTGCCTGGCGAGCGGAAACACCGGCACGGCGTCGGTTCCGGACGCGGGCGCGGGCGCCACGTATGCGTGGACGATCACGAACGGCACGATCTCGGGCGGGCAGGGAACTTCCTCGATCGCGTTCGGCGTCGCGGCGGTCGGCACGACGACGCTCGGCGTCACCGTGAGCTCGGGCACCTGCTCGACCAGCGGCTCGGCGGCGGTCCCCGTTCAGATCCAGTGCGGCGGCCTGTCGACCCTCACCCCGTGCCGCGCGGTCGACACGCGCAGCGCGGCCGGCCCGCTCGGCGGCCCGCAGCTCCAGCCGAACGGCCTCCGCCTCTTCAACCTCCTTTCCGTCTGCGGCATCCCGTCCACGGCGAAGGCGGTATCGGCGAACCTCACGGCCGTCCTGCCGACGGCGTTCGGAGCGCTTCACGTCTACCCGGCAGACCTCGCAACGGCACCTTCGGCGACGGCAATCAGCTTTGCGCCGGGAAGAACGCGCGCGAACAACGCCGTCCTGCGCCTGGCCACGGACGGCAGCGGCTCCGTCGCCGTCCTGTGCGAGTCCGGCGGCGTGCTCGACCTCGTCATCGACGTCAACGGCTACTTCGAATAGCGCTCTGCCGGTAGACTCGCGGCCATGAAGGCCATCCGCGTCCATTCTCCCGGCGGTCCGGAGGCGCTCCGCCTCGAGGAGATCGTCGAACCGTCTCCGAAAGCCGGCGAGGCCCTTCTCCGCGTCGAGGCGATCGGAGTCAACTTCATCGAGATCTATTTCCGCCTCGGCCTCTACAAGCCCGCCGGTTACCCGTTCACGCCGGGCGGCGAGGTCGCGGGCACCGTGGAAAGGGTCGGACCCGGCGTCACCTCGCTGAAGCCGGGCGACCGCGTCGCGACCGTGAACGCGCTGGGCGCGTACGCGGAGAAGGCGCTCGTTTCCGAGAGTCGTCTCGTCGCCATCCCGGACGGCGTGTCGACGCGGCAGGCCGCGGCCGTGATGCTCCAGGGCATGACCGCCCACTACCTCGCGACTTCGACGGTCCCTCTGAAGAAGGGCGACACCTGTCTCGTCCACGCGGCCGCGGGCGGAGTCGGCCTCCTCCTGTGCCGCGTCGCGAAGAAGCGCGGCGCGCGCGTGATCGGGACGGTCTCGACCGAGGAGAAGGCCGCGAGGGCGCGCGAGGCCGGAGCCGACGAGGTGATCCTCTACACGCGGAACGACTTCGTCGCCGAGACGAAGCGCCTCACGTCGGGCAAGGGCGTTCAGGCCGTCTACGACTCGGTGGGGAAGACGACCTTCGAGAAGGGGCTCGACGTCCTCGCGCCGCGCGGCACGATGGCGCTCTTCGGGCAGTCGAGCGGCCCCGCCGGGCCGATCGACCCCCAGATCCTCAACCAGAAAGGCTCGATCTTCCTGACGCGGCCGACGCTCTTCCATTACGTCGCGTCGCGCGAGGAGCTCCTGGCGCGGGCGGGCGACGTCCTCGCGTGGGTGCAGGACGGCTCGCTGCCTCTTCGCATCGACCGAACGTTCCCGCTCGCCGAGGCCGCTGCGGCGCACCGCGCGCTCGAGGCGCGCGAGACCTCGGGGAAGGTGCTGCTCCTGCCGGGGTGATCAGCTGGGGTCTCGGCGCTCGACGGTCTGGCTGAGCAGGCCTTCCGCCTCGGCGCCGTCGGGGTTCGTGCGCAGGAGCTCCGCCACGCCGGCCTCGCCGCTCACGGCGATCGCGAAATCGAGCGCATCTTCGTTCGCGCGCCAGCCGACGGCGCGGTTCCCGCCTTGCGTCTGCGCGCGCCGGAGAGCGGCCTCGACGAGGCCGAGATGGTCGCGGAAGGAGGCGAGATGGGGATGCGCGCGCGAAAGCGGCTCGATCGAAAAGCCGATGGACAACGACACGGGGCGGCCGGCGGCGCCGGGGGGCGTCCGCACGCTCTCGGCGACGGAAGCCCGGAGGCGCATGGCCAAAGAGCGCGCTTCTCCGGCGAAACGGATGCGCGCGACGACGAGGAACGCGATCTCGGTCCAGCGGGCGATGACGGTGCCGCCCCGCACGACGGCCTGAAGGGCGCGCGCCGTGTCGCGCAGGAGCGCGTCCCCGATCTCGCGCCCGCGCGCGTCGATCCGGTCGAATTCGTCGATTTCCGCCAGTATGAGCGCGACGTGCTCCGGAGGCGGATCGCCTTCCCGCCACGGCCTTCGGGCCGGCGCGAGAAGGGTTCCGATCGCGGCGTCGACGAACCGCCGGTTGTGGGTGCCGGTCAGGGCGTCCGTGAGAGACGTTTCGGCGAGGAGCTTCTGCGCGTCTTTCAGCTCCTCGTCCCGGCGCTTCAGCTCGTCCTCGAGAGCGCGCATCGAGGCGGACGACCTGCGCGCGAGGAAGGCCCGCACGGCCCACCCGATCCCGAAGCCCGCGAGAAGGGCGATTCCGCCGAGCCAGGCCGACCCGGCGGAGAAGGTCACTTGAAGCCGCGCACCGCGTGCGGGCGGTACGGCGCCTCGAGCGCGCGGATTTCCTCGTCGGCAAGCGTCAGATCGAGAGCCGACAGGGCCGTCTCCAGGTGCGCGAGCTTCGTGGCTCCGATGATCGGCGCCGTCACCGGGGGGCGCGAAAGGAGCCAGGCGAGCGCGACGGCCGCGGGCTCGACGCCGCGCGCGGCCGCGACCTTCTTCACCGCCTCGATCACGCCGTCGTCGGACGGATGGTCGTAGAGGTTCCGCGCATAGTCGTCGGAGGCGGCGCGCGGCGTCGCCTCCGTGTCGGCGGCGCTCTTCCGCGTGCCCGCCAGGAGTCCGCGGGCGAGAGGCGACCACGGGATGACCGCGACGCCGTCCCCGGCGCAGAGGGGAAGCATCTCTCGCTCTTCCTCGCGGTAGAGAAGGTTGTAGTGGGGCTGCATGGACGCGAATCGCGCCCATCCCCTCGCGTCCGAGAGGGCGAGCGCCTTCGCGAAGCGGTACGCGGGGCCCGAGCTCGCGCCGACGAAGCGCACCTTGCCCTGCTTCACGAGCAGGTCGAGGGCAGCGAGCGTCTCGTCGAGCGGCACGACGTGATCGAAGCGGTGAATCTGGTAGAGGTCGATCGTCTCGACGCCGAGGCGCTTCAGGCTCGCCTCGCAGCCCTGCACGACGTGCTTCCGCGAGAGACCGCCCATGTTCGGGCCGGACGACATCGGGAAGTTGACCTTCGTGGCGAGGACGATCTCTTCCATCCTTCCGTACTCGCGCAGGGCGCGACCGGTGATCTCCTCGCTGACTCCGAGTGAGTACATGTCGGCGGTGTCGAAGAAGTTGATGCCGGCCTCGAGCGCGCGCCGGAAGAACGGCTGCGCCGCGCTCTCGTCCAGGACCCACGGCCGCCATTTCGGCGTTCCGTAGCTCATGCAGCCGAGGCACAGCCGCGACACCGTGACCCCCGTGCGGCCCAGGGTCGTGTACTTCATCGCCGAGAGCCTAGCAGCGATGGGATCCCGCGTCAGGTTCGGTCGGCCCGAAGCCGCGAGGCCACGCTCACGGCGCGCCGCTAGAAGGAGGTCCTTGCCGTGAAACCGAGGCTGCCGGCCGAGACGACGGGCGCAATGCGAAAGCTGTACGCGGCGGATGGCGCCTCCGGCTGCGTCTCGTCGCGCCGGTGGCGCTTTACGACCGTGCGCCCGATGAGGGTGCCGACGAGCCCTCCTGCGATCACGTCCGAGGTCCAGTGCCCCCGGTCGTGCACGCGGGCATACCCGACGCAGCTCGCGAGCGTGTAGGAGACGACCGGCACGACCCATCCCTCGGCCCGCGCCGACAGCACGGACGCGACCGCGAACGCCTCGGTCGTTTCTCCCGACGGAAACGAGGAGTTCCCGGAGAAGGACTTGAATTCATCGGCATCGGCTCCCCCGCTCGGGCGGACGCGCCCGACGGCGTACTTCAGGAGCGGCGTCGTGATGCCGGCCGCGAGGATCTCGGCCTCCACCGCGTCGCGGCCCGTGTCGAGGAAGCGCTCGTTGTGCGAGACGAGGCCGTCCCCCAGCGCGAGGGCCGATACGCCGATCGCCGCCCAGGTTCCGAAAGGCTTCACGACGCGGGCGAAGTCCTCGGTCTGCTTCGAGCGGTGGCTCTGAACCCACGCATCGATGCGGTCGTCGCGCGCGCCGACAAATGCGACGCCGCCGTAAATTGCGGCCGCGTCGGCCCAGTCCCCGACGTCGAAGCGGGAGGAAGCCGTCGCGATGGACGCGCCATCGTTCAGATACCGATGCAACTCGGCGACGAGAGGGGAATCCGTGGTCTGGGCGAGCCCCGGTCCGGCCGCCAGGAGCAGGAGCATCTCGAGAGGCGCGAGCCCGAGCCGGCACACGAGTTTCACTTCGAGCGTCGTCGCTCCACGGCGAAGGCAGCTGCGGCAGGAACGACCAAGAAGAGTCGTATCAACGCGACGTCTCCTCTCTGGATCGCGCGTCTAAGCAAAGGCAATACCTCGAACGAACGTCTCAGGATTCGGACCAAGAGACGGTGGACGCCGTCAACGGGTGCGAGCCCTGAAGGCCGATTGGGTTACGCTTCATCCGCTTCTGCAGGGGGTCGCCGTGGGAAAGGGATTCGTCCTGGGTTTCGTCGTTGCCATCATCACGTTGATCGCCGGCGGCTATTTCTTCGTGACGAGCGGCGCCCTGCCAGCCGGACAGGACTCGAAGCCAAGCAGACTGGAGACGTGGGCTGCGAAGAGATCGCTTCAGGCGACGATACGCCGAGAGGCTCAGGGCCTGACGAGCCCCCTCCAGCCCACGGACGACAATCTCACGGCGGGCATCGCGCTCTACCGCACCCATTGTCAGGTCTGCCACGGAGGGGCCGATGGCGGCGTCTCGGCGATCGCGAGGGGCCTGTCTCCGAACGCGCCGCAGCTCGCGAAGGATGGGGTCGAGGATGACCCGGTGGGGGTGACGTACTGGAAGGTCGCCCACGGTATTCGCTTCACCGGGATGCCTGCCTTCGGCAAGACCCTATCTGGCCCTGAGATGTGGCAGGTCGCGCTTCTTGCGAAGCACATGAACGCACTACCGTCTCGAGCTCGCAGCGCCTGGCTGGCGGGGAAGTCGGCGCCCTGACCCGTTCGGAGAAACGATCAGGTCCCTGCAGCGATAGGATGCGTCCCACAAAGTCCGAGATCTCGTCAGGAGGTTCTCATGTCGAGCGTGCCCCCGCAGGGTTCCGGTGCCGTCCCTCCACCGCCGCCTCCTCCCCCGCCCCCCTACGGGACACGACCCTCCGTAGGGCTTCCGTGGGAGACGCAGGCGCTCGGGCCGGAGCCGTTCTTCGAGACGGCGAAGCTCTTCATCACGTCGCCCGTCGAGGCCTGGCGCCTGACGCGGGAGACCGGCGATTACATGCGTCCCCTGCTCTTCGGCCTCATCGTGGGATGGGTCGGTGCGGTCTTCAACGCGGTCTGGGGCTCCATCTTCGGAGCAGGCATTCTCCGGATGATCCCGAGCCAGTATCAGAGATTTCCGATGATGGGCTCGGGCGGAGGCATTCTCTTCCGCGTCATCTTCGCGCCCATCGCGATCGCGCTCGGCCTCTTCATCTTTGCCGGAATCCTGCACGTCTCGTTCATGATCGTCGGAGCCCTGAAAGACTCGAGGTCGCAGTTCGAGGGGACGTTCCGGCTCTGCTCGTACGCCAGCGTCTCCCAGATCGCGCACGTGATCCCGATCGTCGGCGGGCTGGCCGCGGGAGTCTGGGGAATCTACCTGATCGTCGTCGGCGCGCAGCAGCTCCACAAGACGACGCAGGGCAAGGCGCTCGTCGGCGTGCTCCTGCCCGTGGCCCTTTGCTGTGTGTGCGCGATCATCGGCATGGCGATCGCGGGCGCCGCGATCTTCTCGGCGTTCCGCCACTGAGCTTCCCGTGAGGCCGAGCCGGCAGCTCGCGTTTCTCTGGGGCGGCGCGGCGCTCGCCTGCGTCGCGGCCGCCCCGTGGGCGCCGGCGCTCGCCCGCGGGCTCCCGCCATGCCCGTTCCGCGCTCTCGTGGGGATTCCCTGCCTCACGTGCGGCGGCACGCGGGCCCTCCTCGCCCTCGCGCGTTTGGACGCGGGCGCCGCGTTCTCCTGGAACCCGCTCGCGGCGGTGGCGGGGAGCCTCCTCGTCCTGGGCGGATTCGTCGCGCTCGCCGCGGCGCTGGCGGGGCGGGGCGTGGAAACGCCCCGTCCGACTCCCGGCCTCCGCGCCGGACTCGTCCTGTCGGCCCTCGCGAACTGGGCCTTCCTCGTCGCGGCCGGCCGGTAGCGTCCTCGAGCACGTGCCCCGCGGGGGCCATAATGGGCGATCCATTCCGGAATGGAGGTCGCAGATGAAACGGGTGAATCTCGTCCGTTTGGCGTTGGCGAACGGCCTCGTCGCAGTGCTGGCGCCGCGG
>DATGDV010000009.1:0-5030 GCA_035310685.1 Thermoanaerobaculia bacterium | reverse complement strand
CGGAGCACCGGGGATCGCGCTTCTTCTTCACGCGGCGGCATTCGAACAAGGAAAAGAAGGTCGTGTACTGGAGAGAGACGCCCGACGGCGCGGAGAAGGTGCTCTTCGATCCGAACACCTGGAGCGCCGACGGCAGCGCCTCCCTCGGCGGGTGGCAGGTTTCGTGGGATGGAACGCGCGTCGCCTATCAGAAGAAGATCAACAACTCCGACGAGGCGACGCTCTACGTCATGGACGTCGCGACCGGGGCGGTTTCCGACGTGGACGTCATCGAGGGAGCCAAGTACGCGAGGGCGTCCTGGACGCCGGACGGAAAAGCCTTCTATTACAGGAAGCTGCCCGTCGACCCGAAGATCCCCGCGTCCGAGCGGCCGGGCTACGCGGAGGTGCGACTGCACCGGCTCGGAACCGACCCCCGGACCGACGCCGTCGTGAAGGCGAAGACGGGCGATCCGACGCTCTTCCAGAACGCGTTCCTGACGCGTGAGGGACGCTTCTTGTTTCTCGTGCGCTCGCACGGGTGGACGTCCCAGGACGTGTGGTTCCGCGATCTGGCCGCCGACCCGAAGGCCACGACGTGGACGCCGCTCGCCGTCGGGATCAAGGCGCATTTCGACGTGGATGCGCTCGGCGGGAGGATCTTCGTCAGGACGGACGACGGAGCTCCGAAGGGACGCATCTTCGCCGTCGACCCGGCGAAGCCGGAACGCGCCCTCTGGAAGGAGATCGTGCCGGAGCGCAGGGACGCGACGCTGGAGGGGTATGCCGTCGTGGGCCGGCGCCTCGCCCTCGCCTACCTGAGAAGCGCCGCGAGCCTCCTCGAGATCCACGAGATCGACGGGAGGCTCGTGCGCGAGGTCCCGCTTCCCGGCATCGGGACCGTTCGCGACCTCGTGGGACGTGACGACGAGGACGACGCGTACTTCTCGTTCACGTCTTTCACGACGCCCACGACGATCTACAAGACGTCCGTCAGGACGGGCACGACGTCGCTCCACTCCCAGGTCAAGGTTCCGGCCGATCTCACGCCCTACACGGTGTCTCAGGTCTTCTACCCCTCGAAGGACGGCACCCGCATCTCGATGTTCGTCGTCCATCGCAAGGATCTCGTGCGCGACGGCTCGGCCCGGTGCCTGCTCGAAGGGTACGGGGGCTTCCTGGTCTCGGAAACGCCGGCCTTCGCCGCCGGAGTCGTCCCGTGGCTCGAAAAGGGCGGCGTCTACGCCGTCCCGAACCTGCGAGGCGGGGGTGAGTACGGCGAGGCCTGGCACGAGGCGGGCATGCTTCTCCACAAGCAGAACGTCTTCGACGATTTCGCGGCCGCGGCCGAGTATCTCGAGAAGGAGAAGTGGACCTCGCCGCCTCGGCTGGTCCTCCGCGGGGGCTCGAACGGCGGGCTCCTTCTCGGCGCGATGATCACGCAGTACCCCGAGCTCTTCCGGGTCGCCCTCTGCGGCGTGCCGCTCCTCGACATGGTGCGGTACCACCTCTTCGGCTCCGGCAAGACGTGGATCTCCGAGTACGGCTCGTCGGACGACGCGGCGCAGTTCCGGGCGCTCCTCGCCTATTCGCCGTACCAGCACGTGAGGCCCGGCACGAGGTACCCGTCGGTCCTCGTCCTTTCGGCCGACAGCGACGACCGCGTGGACCCCATGCACGCGCGCAAGTTCACCGCCGCGCTGCAGGCGGCGTCGACGGGAGGCCCCGTCCTCCTCAGGATCGAAAGGCACGCGGGCCACGGCGGCGCGGATCTCGTGAAGTCCGCGGTCGCCTCGCGCGCGGACGAGTACGCCTTCGCGCTCTCCGAGACGGAGGCGCCGGCCCCGGGGGCTCCGGAGACGCCGAAGCGCTGAGGATGCCCGACCCGTCCGCCACCCTCGCCGCCGAGGTCGCCCGCCGGCGCACCTTCGCGATCATCTCGCACCCGGACGCGGGCAAGACGACGCTCACGGAGAAGCTGCTCCTCTACGGCGGCGCAATCCATCTCGCGGGCTCGGTGAAGATGCGAAGGAACGCGAGCCGCCACACCACGAGCGACTGGATGGAGCTGGAGCGGCAGCGCGGCATCTCGATCACGACCAGCGTCCTGCAGTTTCCGTACGCGGGCCACCACGTGAACCTCCTCGACACGCCCGGACACAACGACTTCTCCGAGGACACGTACCGCACGCTCGCCGCGGTCGACGCGGCCGTGATGCTCATCGACAGCGCCAAGGGCGTCGAGCCCCAGACGATCAAGCTCTTCGAGGTCTGCCGCATGAGGCGGATCCCCACCGTCACGTTCGTGAACAAGCTGGACCGCGCGGGCCGAGACCCGCTCGACCTCCTGGACGAGATCGAGCGCGTTCTCGGCATCCCGTGCCATCCCGTGACGTGGCCGATCGGTTCGGGGCCGGACTTCAAGGGCGTCTACGACCGGTGGGCGAAGACGCTCCTCGCCTACGGGCGCGGCGACGGCCACCGCGGCGAGCGCGTCACGCCCGTCCAGGTGACGTCCCTCGACGATCCGGAATTCGTCTCGACGATCGGCGCGAAGGCCCATGCGACGCTCCGCGAGGAGCTCGAGCTCCTCGCGACGGCCGGGAACCGCTTCGACCGGGAAACGTTTCTCGCGGGGGGCGTCACGCCGGTCTTCTTCGGGAGCGCGATCAACGATTTCGGCGTCGAACCTTTCCTGAAGCGCTTCCTCGAGCTCGCGCCTCCGCCCCTGCCGCGCGAGACCGCGACGGGCATCGTGGACCCCCTTTCGCCGGCGTTCTCGGGGTTCGTGTTCAAGATCCAGGCGAACATGGATCCCGCGCACCGGGACCGGATCGCGTTCGTGCGCATCGTCTCGGGGAAGTTCACGCGCGGCATGGAAGTGGTGAATCCGCGCACGGGACGTACCCTGAAACTCGCGAAGCCGCTGCAGTTCCTCGCACAGGAAAGGACGCTCATCGAGGAGGCGTGGGCCGGCGACATCCTCGGACTCTGGGACGCGGGCAACCTGCGCATCGGCGACTCGCTCACCGAGCAGCCGGGGAACGAGTTCGACGGCATTCCGCGCTTCTCGCCCGAGTTCTTCAACCGCGTCGTCATGGTCGATCCCTCCAGGAGGAAGCAGCTCAAGAAAGGGCTCGACCAGCTTTCCGAGGAAGGGGCGGTGCAGGTCTTCTTCGACCCCGACCGTCTCGAGCGCGACCCGGTGCTCGGCGCCGTGGGCGCGCTGCAGTTCGAGGTCATCCAGCACCGCCTTCGCTCGGAGTACGGGGCCGAGATCTCGTACGTCCGCCTGCCGTTCACGCTCGCGCGCTGGGTGGAGGGCGAAGGGTTCGACCGCACGCGCTTCGACGATCCGCCGAACGTCACCTGCCTCGTGGACCTCGAAGGCCGGCCGCTCGTCCTCTTCCAGAGCCCGTGGCACCTCGAGCGCGCCCAGCGGGAGAACCCCGGCCTGCGCTTCATCGCGGCCGTCCAGCCCGGACGCGCGAAAGCCACGGCCTGAAGGGATCTCTACTTCTTTCCGGAAAGGTCCGCGTAGACGATCGAGACCCACCCGTCCGACTTCAGGAAGCCCTTGCCCCACTTCTCGTCGAGCGCGGCCGTGGGCTTCGCAGCTTTCACGTCGTCGAGCGTCTTGCCCGCCTTGACGAGCCGCGCCACCGCGTCTCGCGAGGCGACGAGCATGTCCCGGAAAGCCTTCAGGTCGGCCTTGCTGCCAGCGGGGCCGTGACCCGGGATGAGCTTCGTCGAGGCATCCCCCGTCGAGAGCCCGCGGTCGCACGCCCCGATCATGCCGGCGATCGAGCCGCCCGCCGAAAGATCGATGAAGGGATAGAGGCCGTTGAAGAACGTGTCCCCCATGTGCAGCACGTTCGCCTTCCGGAAATACACGAACGAGTCCCCGTCGGTGTGCGCGGGGGGCACGTGGAAAGCCTCGACATCGTCGCCGTTCACGTGGAACGAGATGGAATCCGCGAACGTCACGAGCGGCAGCGCGGCAGCGGGCGACGGCGGCACCTTCGAATTGAAGACCTTGATGAACTGCTCGGAGGACATGCGCTTCCTCACGTTGTCGTGGGCCACGACGACGACGCCCGCCTTCCCGAGGTTCTCGTTCCCGCCCACGTGATCCCCGTGCCAGTGGGTGTTCAGGACGAAGCGGACGGGTTTGTCGGAGATGGTCGCGAGGGCGGCCTTGATCTTGGCCGTGAGCGGCGCGTACTGATCGTCCACCAGGAAGACGCCGTCCGCGCCGGCCGAGACGCCGATGTTTCCGCCCGCGCCCGTCAGCATCCAGACGCCTTCGGCGAGCTTCTCGGTCCTGATCTCGACCTTGCTGAAGTCGTGCTGGGCCAGCGCGGCGAGGGCCGCGAAGGCGGCGAGGACCGCGGCGAGAGCGAGTTTGTTCGGGGCCACTACCGTCTTTGGAGCGGATCGTCCCCCTCGGCCCGCGCGGCGACGACGAATCGCTTCGGCGCGGCGCCGATGAAGTCGAACGGATAGCACGTCACGAGCGTCAGGCTCCGGCTGCCGTTCGTTCCCGCGAGGACGCCAACCTGGGCTGGATCCACGACTCTGGCGGTGGAGACGCGATACGTGTCCGCTCCGTCGAGCGTCGTCAGGAGCATGAGGTCTCCCTTGCGGACGTTGCGGAGCGCGCGGAAAAAGGTGTCACGGTGCGCTGCGAGCCCGATGTTCCCGGCCTGGCCGGGAAGAGCCGTACCCGGAATGTGCCCGACGGCGACTTTCAGGGTCTCGTCATCGACGCCCTCGCGGACCATGGCCCGGATGCCGAGACGCGGAATCTCGAGCCGGCCGATGACGACCGGCGCCGGCGGGGTGACGGCGGCAGGAAGAGATGCAGGCGCGGCTGCGGAAGACCGGAAGCCGAGCGTCTCCTCAGGCGCGGGCGAGAAGGGCGACGGCGTCCGGGGAATCTGAGCTCGCGCCTCCCGAGCGCGGTCGAAAGCCTCGCTCTCGACCGATTGGTAGACGTTCGACTCGACGATCGCCGCCCCTGCCACTCCCACGCAGAGCAGTCCCGCCAG
>DATGDV010000008.1:0-6429 GCA_035310685.1 Thermoanaerobaculia bacterium | reverse complement strand
GTCTCGGGGTCCCACTGGCTCCGGGCTGTGTCGAAGAAGTCGCCGCCGTAGATGTGGATGCCGCCCGTGAAACGCGCGAGCGGGTTCGTGACGGAGTGGATCGCGTCCGCGTTGAGCACGACGGTGTCGCCGGCGAAGAGGGCCTTGGCGCCGAACGCCTCGATCCGTTCCGGGGTCCGTCTCCAGAGGATGTTGTCCTCGCGTCCCGCGTAGATGCCGATCGCCGCCCACATGCGGTGGTTGTGCGGCATCAGGTTCATGTTGGGCGTCCACGTCGCGCTGAAGATCGTGAGGGACTTCGATCGCTTCAGGACGCGGATCGCCGCCTCCTTCGGTTCCCCCAGGGCGGTTCGCATGGCGGCGGGGCTCTCGACCGCCTTCGCGAGCACCTCGAGGACGGCCGCCTGCGGCTCGGGTTCCCGGCTCGCGGCCACGCAGTCGGCGACGAAGCGGTCGAGGTCCATCGCGGGCGCTCTCGACGGCCGTGATGGAGCCTCGCTTCGCGCCTTCCAGGCGGAGATGAGGAAGGAGGGCGCGCCTCCTGCGGCGAAGAGAAAGTCCCGACGCGAGTTTCCGACGCGATCCTTCGGAGTCTGGGCCATCGTGTCCTCCCGGAGACCGGAGCTGCCGACCGGGGGGAAGGTAGGCGGGCGAATGCGCGCGCGGAAGTGCGAAGATCGGACCAGGGCGGTCCGAACTTCGGACTGGCCGGGTCACGAGAACCGCGGGAAGATGCCGCGATGGCGCGATACAAACAGTACTGCCCGGTCGCGCGCGCCTCGGAGATCCTCGCGGACCGCTGGACGCCGCTCATCGTCCGCGAGCTCCTGGCCGGCAGTCGGCGGTTCAACGAGATCGAGCGGGGCCTTCCCGGCATCTCGCGGTCGCTCCTCTCGGCGCGCCTGAGGCACCTCGAGCGCCACGGCGTCGTCGAGCGTCGCGTGGGTGAGCGGCCCGCGGCCGTCGAGTACGTCCTCGCGCCGGCCGGAGAGGAACTCCGGCAGGTCCTCGAACACCTCGGCGCCTGGGGCGTGAGATGGGCCTTCCAGGAGCCCAGGGCCGACGAGCTGGACCCGGCTCTCCTTCTCTGGAAGGTGCACCAGAGGGTCCGGCGGCCCGCGCTGCCCGACCGGCGAACGGTCGTCGAGTTCGAGTTCACGGGCAAGGGCGCACGTCGCCTGTGGCTCGTGATGGACCGCCGGGACGTCTCCGTGTGCCTGAAGCCGCCGGGCTTCGACCCCGATCTCTTCGTGCGCGCGGACGTGAGGCTCTTCTATCGTGTGTGGCTCGGTCACGTCGACTACGGCGCCGCCGTGAGGAGCGGCGAGCTCGTCGTGGAGGGTCCGGCACCGCTCGTGCGGGCCCTCCCCGGCTGGTTCCTCTGGAGCCCGATGTCGAAATTCGTGCGCGAGTCGTCGAGCCGCGGCGTCAGAACCTCAGCGTGACTTCTCCGAAGAACCGCCGCGGCGGCGCGACGTAGAGCTGGCCGTCGCCGATTTCGCTGTCGCTGACGTAGTGGCGGTCGTCGCCGAGGTTGCGGCCGACGAGCGAAACGCGCCCCCAGGGGAATTCCCACGAGGCTCCGGCATCCCATTCGTAGAAGGAGTCCGTGTAGAACGTGTTCCGCCGCGTGAGGGGCCGGACACCCTGGTGGCGCACGGCTCCCCAGATGCCGAGGCCGGCCTTCGGCGCGTACGCGAGGCGGGCGTTCCAGAGATCGCGCGGCACGAGCTCGAGCCGGTTGCCGTCCACGACGCGCAGCTCGCCGTCGGGCGTGAGAAAGGAGAAGCTCACGTACGTCGCGTCGTGGTGAGCGTACCCGGCGGCGAGCGACCAGCCTTCGAGCTTCGGCAACGCCCAGACGAGCTCGGCGTCCATGCCCTGGAATCGCTCCTCGCCCGCGTTCGTGAGCTCGGGCTGCCCGAGGGGACCCGCGGTCGAGACGACGAGATTCTCGAAGTTCATGTGGAAGACCGTGACGTCGAGAGACAGCCTGTCGCCCGCCCAGCGCGACTTCAGCCCGATCTCCCCGGATCGGGCGCGCTCCGGCTCGAGGATCCGCGCGGCTTCGGCCTCGAGGATGTTCGGGGCCGCGGGCTTGAAGTTGCTTTTGGCGGAGACGTAGACGTTCAGCGCGTTCAGGACCGAAGCCTTCGGCCTGTCGACGATCCGGAACAGCGCCGCGACGCCGCCTGACCATTTCGCGTCCGTCCGGCTGTCCTCGACGATGTCGGGAGCGGGGGCGCCGACTTCCTGCCCGGCCGCCGACAAGGCCTCGGAGGTCCGGTCGTAACGGGCGCCGAAAGTGAGCGTGAGGAACCTCCACGGCGTCCACTCGTCGTTCGCGTAAAAGCCCCAGAACGTCCGGCGATCCTCGGCCGAGCGGTGATCGCCCACGGGGAGGCCGTCGACGGAGGGGACGACGGGATTCGGGCCGGTCGTGAGCGCGAGGTCGAAGCCGGTGCCGGAAACGGTCGTGCGTCCCCAGGTGAGCGCCGTGCCCGTGACGAGACGGTGGGACCCGAGCGTCGCGACGAGCCGGAGATCGTCGAAGGCGGTCGTCTCGAGCGGACGGAGCGACGTACCGTCGGCCGTGGCCGTGTCCCCTTCGACGCCGTTGATGAAGGAGCGCACGGCGATTCGGTCGTCGCGGGCGAGGCCGAGCGTGTTCTCGAGGCGGACGGTCTTCGAGAGCTCCTGCGACAAGTTGGAGGCGAGGGAGTACACCCGGTGGTCCATCCGCGCGCCGCCTACGGCGTAGTTCCGGTCGATCTCGAAGCCGGGCACGGGCTTTCCCGCGTCGACGGGAAGCGGCGATCCGAAGTAATTCGTGTCGCGGACGATGGAGGCGGTCACGTTCACGGAGCCTTCCTTCGCGCGCTTCGTGTAGCCCAGGGTGAGCCGGTCGACGGACGCGTCCGTCCCGTCCTGCCAGCCCTTGTCCCGCGCCATCGAGCCGAAGAGGCGGACCGTCTGGTCGCCCTGCGTCGCCGTGTACGAAAGGTTGCCGTGCTTTTCCGAAAAGGAGCCGCCGCCGAGGGTCAACGCCCCTCCGGCCTCCTTCGGACGGCGCGTGAAGACCTGGATCATTCCCGCGAAAGCGGAGACGCCGTAGAGAGTCCCCTGCGGGCCCTTCACGATCTCGATGCGGTCGACGTCCTCGACGGAAATCTGCGCGAGGGAGGGATTGAAAGGACCGCCCGCAGGGACTCCGTCGACCGTGACGAGGAGCGCGTCGAATTCCTTCAGCCCCCACACCCCGATGTTCGCGAGCCGGCTGCCGTCGTCGGATCCGTTGCCGGTGTCGAGGCCCGCGACGTCCTGGAGCGCTTCGGCGACGGTCCTGGCCCCGCGCCGCCGCAGCTCGTCGCCCGAAACGACGGAGACGGGCGCGGCGACGTCGAGCGCGTCCTCCTCGATCTTCGTCGCCGAGACGGCCATCGTCGACGTGGTTCCGATCCTGGCGGGCGCCTGAGCGAGGAGCGCCGTGTGGAGCGCCAGGGCGGAGCCGGCGAGCGCGGTCGCAGTGCGTGAAAACGACATGGGTTCATGTTAACTAAACTATCGACGTGAGACTCGGCGTCGACTTCGGTACCACGCACACGGTCGTCACGCTCGTGGACCGGGGGAACTATCCCGTCGTCTCGTTCGACGGCGGCGATTTCGTGCCCTCGCTCGTGGCGCTGCAGGAGAGGACGGGCGAACGGCGCTACGGCTGGGGCGCGTTCGCGGTGCGGCACGAGCCCGGCTGGACGGTCGTCCGATCGCTCAAGCGCGCGCTCGACGCCGCGGGTCTCCACACCCGGATCGCGATCGGCTCCTGGCGCCTGCCCCTGCTCGACCTCCTGTCGGGCTTCTTCTCCGCGCTCCATCGTGAGCTCGTCGAGAGATCGAACGCGGGGATCGCCGCCGACGAGACGCTCCACGCCGCCGTATCGGTGCCCGCGAACGCGACGACCGCCCAGCGCTTCCTGACGCTCGAGGCGTTCAAGGCCGGCGGCTTCGCGGTGGAAGCGCTTCTCAACGAGCCTTCCGCCGCGGGCTTCGAATACGCGCACCGCTACCGGCGCGCCGATCCGAAGCGCGAGTACCTCGTCGTCTACGACCTCGGGGGAGGCACGTTCGACGCCTCCCTCCTGAGGATGACGGGAAAGACGAACGAGGTCGTCGCCACGAACGGCGTCCGCCGGCTCGGCGGCGACGATTTCGACGACGCGATCCTGGCGCTCGTCCTGGACAGGGCCGCCGGCGGGTCTCCCGACGAAGCGGGTCGTGCCCTGCTCCTCGAAGAGTGCACGCGTCAGAAGGAGAGCCTCTCTCCGAACACGCGGCGCGTGCTCGTGGACCTCGCGGCGATCGGGAAGGAACCGCTCGTCCTGCCCGCGGACGAGATCTACGCCGCGTGCGCCCCGCTCGTCCACCGCTCCGTGGAGGCCGTCGAGCCGCTCGTCGCGGACTCCTACGGCGAGAAAGGGATCGCGTGGAGCGACGTCGCGGGGGTCTACGTCGTCGGAGGGGGCAGCCTCTTCCCGCTCGTGACGCGGGTCCTGAAGGAACGCTTCGGCGAAAAGCGCGTCCGCCGCTCGCCGCATCCCTTCGCCGCGACGGCGATGGGACTCGCGATCTTCCTGGACCGCGAGGCCGGCTGGGTCCTCGAAGACCGGCTTTCACGGCATTTCGGCGTCTTCCGCGAGAGGGAGGAAGGAACGGACGTCTCCTTCGACGCGATCTTTCCCAAGGGGACGGTTCTGCCCGCGCCGGGAGGAGCACCCGTGTCGGTCACACGACGTTATCGCGCCGCGCACAACGCCGGGCACTTCCGATTTCTCGAATGCACGCGCCTGACGGACGGCCGGCCGGACGGAGACGTCACGCCGTGGGACGAGGTGCTCTTCCCGTTCGAACGCTCTCTCAGGGGCCGCATGCTTTCCCCGGCGGACGTGAGACGCCGCGGCGCGGGACCCGAGGTCGTCGAGACCTACGTGCTCGGAAGCGAGGGCGCCGTCTCGATGACGGTCACCGACACTTCGGACGGCTTCACGCGCACGTTCACGCTGAGACGCTGACGTCCTCGATTCCGAGGACGACGAGCGTCCGGTCGTCCTCGGTGTCGGCGCGGTCCGTGAACGCGCGCTGCGCGCCGAGGATCAGGTCCTTCAGGGCCGCCGCGCTCCCGGGCGGCCCCGCGCGCAGCACCTCCTCGAGGCGCGCGAACCCCCACGACTCGTCCGATCCGGCGCGCGTGGCTTCCACGAGGCCGTCGGAGAAGAGAACCCAGCAATCCCCGGGCGCGAGCGGTGCCGTGACGGTGTGCCACCCGCCGGAAAGGGCGAGCCCGAGGGGACGGGCGGGATTCACCAGCGCCTCGACCGCACCGTCCCGGCTCACGCGGTACGGATACGGGTGGCCGGCGTTCGTGAACGCCACCGTGCGCGTCGCGAGGTCGAAAACGAGATGGGCGAGCGTGACGAACGTCCGCGGCTCGGTGGTGCGGACGATTTCCTCGTGGAGAAGTTCCATCAGCCGCACGCCGCCTGCGCCCGTCCTGGCCAGCATGCCGAGAGAAGCCTTCGCGGCGGCCATGACGAGGCCCGTCGGCAACCCGTGGCCCGACACGTCGGCCAGCGAGACCGTCAGCACGCGCTCCGAGTACGAAAGGTCGTAGAAGTCGCCTCCGATGGCGGCCGCGGGCGCGAAGTCCACGGCGATCCCGACGCCCGGGCATGCGAAGTCCGCGGGAGGAAGGAGTCGCCGCTGGAGGTCGCGTGCGACGGTCAGCTCGCGTTCGAGAGCTTCCCTGTCGGCCTTTTCCGCGACGCTCGCCGAGAGGCGCTCGACCATGTGGTTGAAGCTCCCGACGAGGGCCCCGAGCTGGTCGTGACCCTTGAGAACGACCCGGTGCGAGAAATTGCCCTTCTCGATCTCCGCGAACCCGAGCGAGAGGCGGCGCGTGGCGCGGGCGATCCGATAGACGAGCAGACCGGCCAGGAGAGAGGCTCCCGCGAAGACGACGACGGTCGCGAATCCGAGCGCGCCCATCACGGCAAGGATCACGCGCCCCAATTGAAGGCGCTCGGACCCGGCGACCCTGAGGTCCCCGAAAAGGGCGCGCGCTTCGCGTTCGAGCGACGTCCTGACGAGAATGAGAAAGGGGCGGCCCTTGAGCGGCCGGCCGGTCTCCCAGTCGAGGACGGGCTCGGACAGGAACAGCGGAAACGCCGTCCAGCGCGCGGACCACGGGCCCGAGCCGGCGGGCGGCGCGGCCGTCTCGCCCGACGCCGCAGTCTCGCCGCCCGAATCCGGCAGGTCTGCGATGCTCGTCGTCTTGCCCTTCTTGCCGGTGTCGAGCGTGACGCGGACGCCGCCCTTGTCCTTGGGCACTTTCGCGGGCCCCTCCTTCACCGCGACGGCACCGTGGAAGCGGATGAC
>DATGDV010000007.1:0-5055 GCA_035310685.1 Thermoanaerobaculia bacterium | reverse complement strand
GAGGCGCCCGGTAATCCCGACGACAAGGCGCGCGGCCCGATCCTGCTTTTCATCGGTCCGCCCGGGGTCGGCAAGACCTCGGTCGCCAAGTCGATCGCCCGGGCGATGGGGCGGAAGTACGTTCGAATCTCGCTCGGCGGCGCGCGCGACGAGGCCGATATCCGCGGCCACCGCCGCACGTACATCGGCGCCCTGCCCGGCCGCATCCTGCAGGGCATGAAGCAGGCCGGCTCGAAGAACCCGGTGTTCCTGCTCGACGAGGTCGACAAGCTCGGCGTGTCGTTCCAGGGCGACCCGGCGAGCGCTCTCCTCGAGGTCCTCGACCCGGCTCAGAACGACAGCTTCACGGACCACTACCTCGGCGTCCCGTTCGACCTCTCCGAGGTTCTCTTCATCGCGACCGCGAACTTCCTCCAGGGCATTCCGGGGCCGCTCCTCGACCGGCTCGAGGTCGTCGAGTTCGCCGGCTACACCGAGAACGAGAAGCTCGCGATCGCGCGGCAGTACCTCGTTCCGCGCCAGCTTTCGGAGAACGGCCTCGCGGCGGACCAGCTCACGCTGACCGACGCCGCGATCGCCGAGGTCATCTCGAGCTACACGCGGGAAGCGGGAGTGCGTCAGCTCGAGCGCGAGCTCGGAAAGCTCTCCCGGAAGGTCGCGCGGCGGATCGCGGCCGGCGAGATCACGAGCCTGGGTGTCGACGAGGCGGACGTCTTTCCGATCCTGGGCAAGAAGCGCGTCCACCCGGAGAAGAAGATCGTGGCCGACCAGGTCGGCCTCGCGACGGGCATGTACTACACGCCCGCCGGCGGCGACATCATGTTCGTCGAGGCGATGCTCATGCGGGGCAAGGGCGAAGTCGTCCTGACGGGACAGCTCGGCGACGTCATGAAGGAGTCGGCGCGCGCCGCCTGGACGTACGCCCGCTCGCACGCGACCGTTCTCGGCATTCCGGACAGCGCGTTCGAGCGCGACCTGCACGTCCACGTGCCCGCGGGCGCGATCCCGAAGGACGGACCCTCGGCGGGCATCGCGATGGCGACCGCCATCGTCTCGGCGCTCTCGGGGGTCCCGGCGCGCCACGGCCTCGCCATGACGGGAGAGATCACGCTTTCGGGCCGCGTCCTTCCGATCGGCGGCCTCAAGGAGAAGGTTCTGGGCGCCGTCCGCGCGGGAATCCACACGATCGTCCTGCCGAAGGACAACGAGCCGGATCTCGCCGACCTCCCGAAGGAGGTTCTCGCGTCGCTCGAGGTGCACCCGGTCGAGGACCTCGGAGCAGCGCTGTCCATCACGCTGCGCGGGGCGAAGCTCGCAGGCGGGCTCCTCCTCCTGCACGGAGACGCCCCGACTCCGCAGGCGGGGGCCGTCTCGCACTGAGACGAAACGCCCGGGCGCTCAGGCGTGCGCGAAGAACTTGCGGTGCCGCTTCACGACGCGCGGCAGAGTCGCCGGGTCGCCGGGGCCGAACGGCAGCACCCAGAGCGCGCGGTAAAGGGCCTTCTTCGCGCCGGCGGGCAGCGGCAGCGCGGAGATGCGGCTCCAGACGCGGAGGCTCGCGGTCCTCACGGGCATCAGGCGACCCACGGGTCGGATGCCGCGCGCGAGGACGACCGGCGTGCCGAGCGGCCCGCGCAGGAATTCCTTCCAGGCGAAGCGGGAGAAACGGATCGGGGTCTTCATGCGGAGAGTTTCTCACGGACGCCGTCCTTCAGGAACCGCCGCTCGAGGAGGACGAAGGCCGGAATCGAAAAAGCCGCGAGGACGGCCGCGACGCCATAGGCGGCGGGGAAGCCCTCGCGGCCGATCACCGCGCCCAGGACGACGGAGCCCGTCCCGATGCCCGTGTCGAACGCCGCGAGGATGGCGCCGAAGGCCGCGCCGCGGCGCGCCGCGTCGACGTGCCGGGTCACGTGGGCGACGTAGACGGGGTAGACGTTCCCGAAACTCGCTCCGAAGAGCACGGCCGAGGCGACGAGGAGCACCCGTGTCGTGGCGACGGAGAGGACCACGAAGGAAACGGCGACGAGGCCGAGGAGCGGGACGATGACGCGCCCCGGGCCCACCTGATCGGCGAACCGGCCGACGAAGGGACGCAGGCAGAGGACGGTGAGCGAAAAGGCGGTGAAGAAGAGTCCCCTCGGAGAGAGGCCGCTCTTCTGGGTCCACATCGCCACGAAGCTCGTCACCCCGCCGTATCCGAAGCTGCAGAGGAAGAGGCTCAGGGACACGGCGAGGACCGGCCACTCGATGAAATCCCTCGTGAAGAACGGAGTTCCCGCCGCCCGGGCGGGCGCCTCGGATTCCGGCAGGCGCCAGGCGATCGCCGCCATCACGAGGTTCAGGATTCCGACGGACGCGCAGAGCGCGATCCACCCGTGCCGGTAGATCTCGAGACCGAGCGCCGGAGCGAAAGCCGTAGCGAGAACCGTGGCCATGCCCCAGTAGCCGATGCCCTCCGCGCGCCGCGCGGGCGGGATGAGGCCGGTGATGTAGGCCGCCGAAGCCGAGAGGAGGCCGGACCAGAAGAGTCCGTGAAAGAAGACGAGGCCGATCAGGAGCTGCCAGCTCTTCGAGAGCGCGTAGGCCGTCGAGAAGCCCGCGATCGCGAGGCTCGCGACGAGGAGCATCCGGCGCCGGCCGAACCGGTCCGCGAGCGCGCCGGTGAAGGGTGCCGAGAGCGCCGAAGCGTACGTGAGAAGGCCGAGAAAGAGGCCGGCTGCGACCGTGCTCCCGCCCAGCTCGAGGATGCGGTATGGCGCCGTCGGCAGAAGCTGGAACAGCGACAGGAAGACCGAGAACGTGAACCCGCACATGAGGAAGAACGGGCGCGAGAAGAGTCGCGGGCTTCCGGTCACCGGCGGAGTCTAGGCCGGCAAAAAAAGGGCCGCCCCGTGGCGGCCGGAGGAGGAAGTGCGCTTCGCGACGCTTCGCACGCCGCGTGCCAGCCTCGCCGCGCCGAAAAGGCGCCCCGACCGCCTACGCTTCCAGCACGATGTCGAACCGCTCGTGGTGCAGATGCTCGTCGCTCTGGACGTGGACGGGCATGCCGATCTGCTCCTCCAGCTCTTCCACGAGGCGGCGCTCCTCGCCCACGAGCGCACGGTAGATCTCGGGGTGGACCCTCAGGACGAGCGAGTGCGCCTCTCCGACCTCGACGCGCTTGAGAACCTCGCGGCGGATCTCGAGGACGATCGTCGGAACGCTCTTCGTGCGCCCCGAGCCGGCACAGTAGGGACACGGCATCGTGAGCGCGCGTTCGAGGCTCTGGCGCTGCCGCTTCCGGGTGATCTCGACGAGGCCGAACTCCGACACGGGGAGCATCCGGTTCTTCGAACGGTCCTTCTTCAATTCGGCCTCGAGGGCGGAGACGAGCTCCTTGCGGTGCTCCTCCTCCTCCATGTCGATGAAGTCCACGACGAGGAGGCCGCCGAGGTCGCGCAGGCGGATCTGGCGAACGATCTCCTGGACCGCCTCGAGGTTCGTCTTGACGACGGTGTCCTCGAGGCGCTTCTTGCCGACGAACTTGCCCGTGTTCACGTCGATCGCGACGAGCGCCTCGGTCTGGTTGATGACGATGTAGCCGCCCGACTTCAGCCAGACCTTGGACTTGAGCGCGTTCTCGATCTCGGCCTCGA
The DNA here is from genome assembly GCA_035310685.1 of Thermoanaerobaculia bacterium. Classification (GTDB taxonomy): domain Bacteria; phylum Acidobacteriota; class Thermoanaerobaculia; order UBA5066; family UBA5066; genus Fen-183. Next base: position 1,417 of record DATGDV010000007.1, on the reverse strand, counting down.
CGCCGTACTCCTCGAAGAGCGGCGCGGACTTCCGGAAGAGCTTGACCTTCGAGACGAGCGCGGGCTGAACCTGGTCGAGGAACTCGACGATGCGCTGGTATTCCTCGTCGTCGTCCACCCAGAGGGTCGTGAAATCCGAGCCGAAGACGTCTCGGGCGGCGCGGAGCGTGAGGTCGAGGTCGCGGTGCAGGAGCGTCGGCGCCCCCGCGCGCTCGCCCTTCTTGCGGATCTGGTCCCAGAGCTTCGTGAGATAGCGGCGGTCGGCCGCGAACTCCTCGGGCGCGCGCCCCTCGCCCGCGGTGCGCACGATGTACCCGCCGGGGCCCTTCTTGAGGTTCGTGAGGATGTCCTTGAGGCGGTTCCTCTCGTCCTCGTTCTCGATGCGGCGCGAGACGCCGACGTGATCGATCGTGGGCATGTAGACGAGCGTGCGGCCCGGGAGCGTGACGTGCGTCGTGACCCGCACGCCCTTGTGCGCGATCTGGTCCTTCGTGACCTGCACGACGAGCTCCTGGCCTTCCCGGAGAAGCTCGTCGATCGACGGAAGGATCGGCTTCGGCGGCGCCTCGCCCTCGAGGGCGGCCGGCGCGACGTCGGCCGGCACGGGGAGCGCTTCGAGCGTCGCCGCGGCGCCGCCGCTCCCGAACGCGTCGAAGTCGTCCACTTCCTCGCCGACGTCTGCCACGTAGAGGAAGGCGTCCTTCTCGAGCCCGATGTCCACGAAGGCCGACTGCATCCCCGGCAGGACGCGCGTGACGCGTCCCTTGTAGATGTTCCCGACCGTCCCGCGCTGCTTGCGGCGCTCGATCTGCACTTCCGCGACGCGCCCCTCCTCGAGGACCGCGACGCGCGTCTCGCGGTCGGACGAGGAGACGAGAAGCTCTTTCGGCACGCGGGGAGTCTATCCTCGGCCCGCGAAGGCCCCGGGCTCAGACGTTGACGTATCGCCGGTACGCGACGGAGAGGATCAGCCCGAGCATGCACCACGTCGCGATGAGCGAGGAGCCGCCGTACGAGACGAACGGCAGCGTGATGCCGGTCGTGGGCAGGACGCCGACGTTCATCGCGACGTTCACGAGCGCCTGCGCCGCGATGTTGAGGATGAGGAGCAGGACGAGCATCGCCCCGCCGCGGTCGCGCGCGTCGCGCGCGAGCGCGAGCCCTCGCGCGATGAGAAAGCCATAGAGCGCGAGGAAAATCGCGACGCCCGCAAACCCCCACTCCTCGGCCAAGGCCGCGAAAATGAAGTCCGTGTGCCGCACGGGCAGGAAGCCGAGCCGGCTCTGCGTGCCGCGCTTCCAGCCCTTGCCGAAGATGCCCCCGGAGCCGATCGCGATCCGGGCCTGCCTCACCTGATAGCCGGCGCCGCGCGCCGCGAGGTTCGGGTCGAGGAACGTGCGAATCCGATCCTTCTGGT
>DATGDV010000006.1:0-13101 GCA_035310685.1 Thermoanaerobaculia bacterium | reverse complement strand
TGAAGCTGGCCGGGCCGGAGCCCGACCGCCTCCGAAAGGCGCCGGGTTCGCTGAAGGAAGCCGTGAAGGAGACTTCGGCGGCGCGCAAGGAATACGAGAAGGCCATCGAGCTCTTCCACAAGCGGCAATTCGACGACGCCGCGCGGCGCTTCGAGGACCTCATCGAAAAGCATCCCGACGAAAAGGAATTCCTCGATCGCGCGCGGATGTATCTCGGCGCCTGCCGCAGCGGAAGGAGGTCGAAGGGACAGGCGGCGGCCGAGCCGGAGGAGCTTTACCACGCTGCGGTCTTCGAGAAGAACCGCGGCAACGTCGAGAAGGCGCTCGAGCTGCTCCGCCGGAACCCGGCTCGCCGCGACGGCGACGGGCGCGTGCACTACCTCACGGCCTGCTGCCTCGCGCTGCAGGGCGACGTGGAGCAGGCCCTCCTGAGCCTGAAGAAGGCCATCGCCGCAGACGATCACAACCGCATTCAGGCGCGACTCGAGGCCGACCTCGCCATCCTCCGGGGAACGCAGGGCTTCACGGAGCTCGTCGCGGGAGGCTCATGACCGTCGTCGTCCTCCTCGCCGCCGGCCGCGGCGTGAGGATGAGATCCGAGCGGCCGAAAGTCCTGCACGAGGCCGCGGGCCGCCCGCTTCTCGATCGCGCCCTCGACACCGCCGTCGCGATCGCGGGAAGCGCGGCGCAGGTCGTCGTCGTGGTCTCGAAAGAAGGCGACGCCGTGGCCCAGCACGTGAAAGGCGCTTACCCTCCCGTCCGCATCACACAGCAGGATCCGCCCCGGGGTACCGGCGACGCCGTCCGCGTCGCCGTGCCCGCGTTCGGGAAGGCGAGTCGCGTCGTCGTCCTCTCGGGCGACGTCCCGCTGCTTTCCGCGGACACCGTCAAGGGCCTTGTGGAAGCGCTGAGAGCGGACAGGAAAGCCGCGGTGGCCGTCCTGACGGCAAAGGTCGCGAACCCGACCGGCTATGGAAGGATCGTGCGGGACCGCAAAGGGGCTTTCGTCAGGATCGTCGAGGAGAAGGATTCTTCGAGTGAAGAGAAGGAGATCGGCGAGATCAACGCCGGCACCTACGCGTTCGACCGCGCCTTTCTGGAGGAATCGCTCCCTCTCCTGACCTCCAAGAACTCCCAGAACGAGTTCTACCTGCCGGACACTCTGTTGCTCGCGCGGAAGGCGGGCCGGCACGCCCTCCTCGTGGAAGGCGATGCGCTCGCGGCCCTCGGGGTGAACTCGCGCGCGGACCTCGCCGCCGTCGAGGCGATCCTGAGGAACCGCAAGGCGTCCGAGGCGATGCAGGCGGGGACGACGATTCTGCGGCCCGAGACCGTCACGCTCGACGACACCGTCACCCTCGAGGCCGACACGGTCCTCGAGCCCTTCGTCACGCTTCTCGGAAAGACGCGCGTCGGCGGGGGCACGGTGATCGGCCAGGGGACCGTCGCGAGGGACACGGTCTTCGGGAAGAACGTGGCGGTGAAGCCCTACTGCGTGATCGAGTCGGCGATCGTCGGGGACGGCGTGGTCGTGGGCCCCTTCGCGCGCCTGCGCGAGGGCACGGACCTCGCCGAGGGCGTCCACATCGGGAACTTCGTCGAGACGAAAAAGGCCGTGCTGAAAAAAGGCGTCAAGGCGAACCACCTGACGTACCTCGGCGACACGGAGATCGGCGAGCGCACGAACGTCGGTGCCGGGGTGATCACGTGCAACTACGACGGATTCCTGAAGAACAGGACGACGATCGGCCGTGACGTCTTCGTCGGCTCGGACGTGCAGCTCATCGCCCCGGTCACGATCGGCGACGGCGCCATCGTCGCGGCGGGCACGACCGTGACCGAGGAGGTCCCGAAGGACGCGCTCGCCCTCTCCCGCGTGCCGCAGAAGAACGTGCCCGACGGCGGCGCGCGCTACCGCGAGAAGAAGAGCGCCGGGAAAAAAGCCTGAGATGTGCGGCATCGTCGGGTACGTCGGGGGCCGCGAGGCGACGCCGGTTCTTCTCGACGGCCTGAAGCGCCTCGAGTACCGCGGCTACGACTCGGCGGGAATCGCCGTCTTCGGGGACGACGGGGTCGTGCGCGTGGCGCGGAGCGAGGGGAAGCTCGGCAACCTCACGGGAAAGATCGCGAAAGAACCGCCTCCCGGCCGGTTCGGCGTCGGGCATACGCGCTGGGCCACGCATGGCCGCCCTTCCGAGGAGAACGCGCACCCCCATCGCGACGCCTCCGGCCGCGTCGTCGTCATTCACAACGGCATCATCGAGAACTTCCTCCCGATGAAGCAGCGGCTCCAGAAGGAGGGTGTTCGCTTCCTTTCGGAGACCGACACGGAAGTCGTCGCCCAGGCCCTCGGAGCGGCCCAGAGGGCCGAGCCGAAGACCCCCTTCGCAGAGATCGTCCGGAAAACCGCGGCCTCCTTCGAGGGGATGTTCGCGCTCGTCCTCTTCTCTGCGGACGAGCCGGGCGTCCTGTACGCGCTCAAGTGGGGGCCGCCCATCGTCCTCGGGCTCGGGAACGGCGAGAATTTCATCGCGTCGGACGCGACCGCGCTGCTCCCGCACACGCGCGACCTGATCTTCCTGGAGGACGGGGACCTCGCGCGCGTCACGGCTTCGGGCGTCACCGTGACGGGATTCGACGGGACTCCCCGCGAGCGGCCCTCCCGTCGCGTTCCGTGGGACGCCATCTCGGCCGAGAAGGGCGGCTACCCGCACTACATGGCCAAGGAGATCGCCGAGCAGCCCACGGTCGTCGTCGAGACGATCGGCAACAAGCTTTCCCTCGAGACCGGCCTCTTCAACGAAGAGGAGATGGGCGTTCCGCGGGCGCTCCTCGGCGGGATCGACCGCGTGCAGATCGTGGCCTGCGGAACGAGCTGGCACGCGGGCCTCGTCGGGAAGTTCCTCCTGGAGGAGATCGCCCGGGTCCAGGCCGACGTCGACTACGCCTCCGAGTTCCGCTACCGGTCGCCGCTCGTGGACGGGAAGACTCTCGTCCTCGGCATCTCCCAGTCGGGCGAGACCGCGGACACGGTGGCGGCCCTGAAGGAGGCCCGCCGCCTCGGCGCGCGCACGATCGGCCTCGTGAACGTGCCGGGCTCGGCGATCGCGCGGATGGTGGACGGCGTGATCGCGACGCACGCGGGGCCGGAGATCGGCGTCGCGTCCACGAAGGCGTTCACGACGCAGCTCGTCGCGCTCGCCCTCTTTTCCCACTACGTGAAGGCCGCGCGCGCGTCCGGGGACGCGGCCGTCGACCCGGCGTTTCTCGCGGCCCTGGCGCGGCTTCCCGGCGCGCTCCGCGAGGCGCTCGCCCTCGAGCCCGAGATCGAGAAGGTCGCGCGCCGACTCGAAAGGGCGCGGGACGTCCTCTTCCTCGGGCGCGGCGCGCACTACCCGATCGCCCTCGAGGGAGCGCTCAAGCTCAAGGAGATCTCGTACCTTCACGCGGAGGGCTATCCCGGCGGCGAGATGAAGCACGGCCCGATCGCCCTCATCGACGACGAGCTCCCCGTCATCGGCATCGCGCCGGACGACGCGCTCTACGAGAAGATCGCCTCGAACCTCCGGGAAGCGAAGGCGCGGGACGGCGTCGTCATCGCGCTCGTGAACCCGGGAGACGCGGACGTCGTGACGTTCGCCGACGCCGTCCTGACGATGCCGAAGCTCCTTCCGGCGCTCCAGCCGATCGTGTCCGTCGTGCCCCTTCAGCTCCTCGCATACCACGTCGCCCGGCGCCGGGGCTGCGACGTGGACCAGCCACGCAACCTCGCGAAGTCCGTCACGGTGGAGTGATCGGCGGGGCGGCCCGGTCCCAGCCCTTCGCGCGGCTGACGGCCTTCTCCCAGCCGGCGCGGAGCGCGGCTGCGCGGTCGCGCGACATCGCGGGCTCGAATCGGCGGGCGACTCTCCAGTTCGCGCGGATCTCTCCTGCGCTCTTCCAGGCGCCCACGGCGAGGCCGGCGAGATAAGCGGCGCCGAGGGCGGTCGTCTCGAGGACCTCGGGCCTCAGGATGGGCACGCCGAGGAGATCGGCCTGGAACTGCATGAGGAGCTCGTTTCCGGCGGCGCCGCCGTCGACGCGCAGCTCGATCAGCGTCATGCCGGCGTCCTTTTCCATGGCGAGGAGGACGTCTGCGCTCTGGAAAGCGATCGACTCGAGGACCGCCCGCGCGACATGGCCTGCGGTCGAGCCCCGAGTGAGGCCGAAGAGGGCGCCCCGCGCGTAGGCGTCCCAGTGCGGCGCCCCGAGCCCCGTGAAGGCCGGCACCATGTACACGCCCCCGTTGTCCTTCTCGCTCGCGGCGAGGGCTTCGACGTCGGCGGCTTCCCGTATGAGCCTCAGCCCGTCCCTGAGCCATTGAACGGCGGCGCCCGCGATGAAGACGCTGCCCTCGAGCGCGTACGTCCGGCCGGCCCCGAGGTCCCAGGCGACGGTCGTGAGAAGCCGGTTTTTCGAGGGGACGGCGCGCGCGCCCGTGTTGAGGAGGAGAAAGCAACCCGTGCCGTACGTGTTCTTCGCGAGGCCGGGCCGGTCGCAGGCCTGCCCGAAGAGAGCCGCCTGCTGATCGCCCGCGAGACCGGCGATCGGGACGGAGACGCCGCCGAGAGATGCCGTCCCGACGACGCCCGACGACGGCACGACGCGCGGCAGGACTTCCCGCGGGATCTCGAGAAGGCCGAGCAGCTCGTCGTCCCACGTGCCGGTATAGATGTCGTAGAGCAGCGTGCGGCTCGCGTTAGACGGGTCCGTCACGTGCACGGCCCCGTTCGTGAGCTTCCAGACGAGCCACGTGTCCACGGTGCCGAACGCGAGCTCGCCGCGAGCAGCCCGGTCACGAGCCATGGGCACGTGGTCGAGCAGCCACTTCAGCTTCGTGCCCGAGAAGTAGGGATCGAGGACGAGGCCCGTCTTCCGGGTGAACGTCGCCTCGTGGCCCGCCGCGCGGAGCGCGTCGCACGTGGACGCGGTCCTGCGGTCCTGCCAGACGATCGCGTTCGCGAGCGGACGCCCCGTCGCGCGCTCCCAGAGAAGCGTCGTCTCGCGCTGGTTCGTGATGCCGAGGGCGGCGACGTCGGAAGCCCCGAGGCCCGCCTTCGCGAGCGCCTCGTGCAACGCGTCCGACTGCGTCGCCCAGATCTCCGTCGGATCGTGCTCGACCCAACCGGGCTCGGGATAGATCTGCCGGAGCTCCTGCTGGGCCATGCCGCGCACGGCGCCACGTTCGTCGAAGACGACCGCGCGCGAGCTGGTCGTGCCCTGGTCGAGCGCGAGGACGAACGGCATCGGCGCGACATCATGTCGCATCGCGCCGCGAGGTGTCCGCGCGCGCCGCGCTAGCGGCGCACGTCCGCGAGCCGAGCGGGAGGGCCGATGAGGACGACCTTTCCCTCGATCACGCATCCATAGCCGTTGACCCTGAGGATGAGGTCGAGGGCCTGGTCCCAGGGGACCTCCTTCAGGCTCACCGTCACGGTGCCGCGGACCTCAGGATAGACGACGAAGCTGAGGCCGCTGAGCTCGGCGAAGCTTCGCAGGACGTCGGTGAGATCGGCGTCACTGAGGTTCAGCGAGATCGGTTTGCCGGTCCAGCGCGGCGCGTCTGCGGGAGTCCTGAGAACCCGCACGGCCGGGACCAGCGTCGAGGCGGGCGTCGGCTTCGGAGGCGCCGGCTTCGCCGTGCCCCCGAGGATCGAGAGGAGAAGAAGCGCGCCCGCCAAGCCGTCCTCGTGCCTTTCCATGTTAAGCCCGCGCGCTGCGCTACCATCGGTCCCCTTGGTCGCCCGCCCGGAGGATCTTCTCGAAGGCCTCAACCCCGAACAGGCCGCCGCCGTGTCGCACGGCGAGGGGCCGCTTCTCGTCCTCGCGGGAGCCGGCTCGGGGAAGACGCGAGTCCTGACGCGCCGGCTCGCCTGGCTCGTGGCGCACGGGGTGCCGCAGGAGGGCATCGTCGCCGTCACGTTCACGAACAAGGCCGCGGGCGAGATGAAGGATCGCGTCGCCGCGCTCCTCCGCACCGAGCGGCCCCGCTCCTACGTCGGGACGTTCCACGCGTGGGGCGTGCGCCTTCTCCGGCGCTTTCCGGAAGAGGCCGGCGTGCCGAAGGGCTTCGTCGTCTTCGACTCGGACGACCAGCTCGCCGTCCTGAAGCGCGCGATGAAGGAGATCGCCCTGCCCGAGAAGTCCGCAACGCCGCGGCAGATCCAGTCGCGCATCTCGCAGGCCAAGAACGAGGGCATCCGGCCGGAGGACTTCCCGCGCCGCTTCGGCGAGTTCCTGGGCTCCCGCCTCGCGGACGTCGCGCGCGCATACGAGAAGTCGCTCCGCGCGTCGAAAGCGCTCGACTTCGACGACCTCCTCGTGCTCTCGACCCGCCTCGTCGCGACCCGCGACGACGTGCGGGACCTGCTCCGGCGCAGCGTCCGGCATCTCCTCGTGGACGAGTACCAGGACACGAACCGCGTCCAGGCGAAGCTCGTGCGCCTCATCGCGGGCGAGGCCGGGAACCTCTTCGTCGTGGGCGACGAGGACCAGTCGATCTACCGCTGGCGCGGTGCCGACGTGTCGAACATCCTGGAGTTCGCGCGCGAGTTTCCGACGGCACGGACGATCCGCCTCGAGCGGAACTACCGCTCGACGGCTCCGATCCTGAAGGCCGCGGGAGCCGTCGTCGCCGAGAACCGCCGCCGCCTCGGCAAGACGCTGAAGGCGACGAAGACGGGCGGCGGGAACGTGCGCCTCGCCGTCTTCGACGAGGAGCGCGACGAGGCACGCGAGGTCGTCGCGCGGATCGCCGCCGCCCGTCGCGCGCGCCCCGGGGCCGAGGTCGCGGTCCTCTTCCGGACGAACGCCCAGTCCCGGCCGTTCGAGGACGAGCTCCTCCGCTCGAACATGCCTTACATCCTCGTCGGGGGAACGAAGTTCTACGAGAGGGCCGAGATCAAGGACGCTCTCGCGTACCTCCGCCTCGCGAAGAACCCCTCCGACGACGTCTCCTTCCGAAGGGTCGTCAACGTGCCGGCGCGCGGCGTGGGCGCGGCGACGCTGGAGGCCGTCGAGGCCGCCGCCTCAGAACGCGGCGTCTCGCTCTTCTCGGTCCTCGACGCGCTGCCCGAAGGGCTCACGGAGCGCGCGAAGAAGGCTCTCACCGAGTTCCGGGACCTCGTCGTCAAGCTGCGCGAGTTCGGGTCGGCGGAGGGGAACGGCGCCGGCGCCGCCGTGGCGTTCGCGCTCGAGGAAACGGGGCTCCTGAAGCTCTACGAGAACTCCCTCGATCCTCAGGACGAGGCGCGCCGCGAGAACCTGGACGAGCTCCTCGCCGCGGCCCGCGACCACGAGCGTCTGACGTCGTACGGCGGAGAGGGGGACGATCCGTCCGTCGGCGGCTTCCTCGACGCCGTGACGCTTCGTGCCGACGCCGACGAAGCGGACGAGAAGAAGGGGATCCTCCTCATCACGCTCCACGCGGCGAAGGGCCTCGAGTTCGACGAGGTGTTTCTCGCCGGATTCGAGGAAGGCTCGCTCCCGCACGCCTCCTCGCGGGACGACGACGACCAGTTCGAGGAAGAGCGCCGCCTCGCGTACGTCGGCATGACGCGCGCGAAGGACCGGCTGACGCTTTCCTACGTCCTCCGGCGGATGGTCCGAGGGGAGTGGATGAGCCGCGAGCCGTCGCCGTTCCTCTCGGCGATCCCGGAGTCGGTACTGGAACTGGAAGACTTGACCTCTGGTTTCGGAGGAGGACCGGGAAGATTCCTAGAAGGGGAAGAGGGGAGGGGCGGCTATGGGAGCCGCCGACCCTCTGGTGGCGGACCGTCATTCGCTGGCGCGCGCGGCGGGTCGCTGTTCCCCGACTACGAGAACGAATCCCAGGAAGCTCCGGCCGGTCATCCGCCCTATTCACCTTCTAAGAAGTCTCTCTTCGGCCGGCCCCCGGTGCGATCCGTCGGCCCCGTTCGGCCCGTCATGCGGCGAACGCCGCCGCCCCCCACGGCATCCGGGTTCCGGCGCGGCTCGAAGGTGCGGCACCCCGAGTACGGTTCCGGCGTCGTCCTGACGATCGAGGGCTCCGGCGACGCCGAGAAGCTGACGGTCTACTTCGACCGCGCGGGCCGCAAGAAGTTCGTGGCCCGTTTCGCGAATCTCTCGCCGGGCTGAACGGTCATGCCGGCTCGCTCGTCGCGAGCGCGGCCACGGCCCGCCGCAGCTTGCGGTGCCGGTCGAAGAGGCGGACGAAGTCCGACTCGCGGCGGCCGCCCTTGGCTCTCACGACGGAAGAAAGGGCGCTCTTCTCGGCCGCGGACCAGCGGCCGACCCCCGGCAGGACGGTGACGAGCGGCGCCCAGCGCCGGAACGCGAGGCGCTCCCCGGGACTCCAGCCGGAAAGGGACTTGAGCCCGAGGAGATCGCGCGCCTCCAGGACCAGAACGGCCTCGGCCCGCTCCCGGTCCGAGCCGAAGCGCCGCGCCAGCATGTCCGTGACCCGAAGGCCCACGTTCGGAAGCTCGAGGAGGCCGATCGCGTCGTCGCGCTCTTTTCCGAGAGGGAAGTAGAGATTCTCCGAGGCGAGGACCCTCAGGGTCTCGAGCGAGGATCTGTGTTTCGGGTCCGCCTTCATACGGGCCAGCTCGTCGTTCATGAGCGCGACGACGTGCGGCGCGCGGGGTCGGAAGCCGAGCTTCTGGTAGAACCACCACGCGCCGGAGGCGAGCGCCTCCTCGTTGCCGTAGCCGCCGAGCTGGTACGGGAAGATCGTGAACGTGTCGGGCCCGAAGAGATGCCGCGTCAGAGCGAGGACTTTTCCGTAGATGCGACCCGACTCGCCGCCTCGGAAGGTTTCGAAGACGTTGTACGCGATCTCCGAAGACCCGAAGAGCGCACTCACGAGGACGTAACCGACCGGCACGCCGTTCTTCAGCGTCAAGAACCCATAGACCGACTCGAGGAGGAGGCGTCGCTCGGGAAGGGCGCCGATCACGACGAACGTGAGGCCTCCCGGGAAGTGCGCGAGCCGGACGTCGCGGCGGTCGCCCCACTGGAAGACGTCGAGGTCCCGCTGGCGCGTGACCATGGACTCGCGCGCGAGGTCGAGGAGGCGCCCGGCTTCGTCGCCCGCCGCGGGAACGACGCGAAGGGGAGGGCGGCCGACTTCGCGCCTGACGTCCGGCCGGCCGCTGTCGAGCGGCGCGGTCTGGAAGCTCACGCCCGGAACCTCGACGGCGGCCTCCGTCCGCGAAGGGCCGCCTTTCGCCGGCGCGAGGACGAGCGGCAGCTCGAGGCCCTCGTAGGCCCACTCGTTCTCGAAGGAGTCGCGTCCGAGCGTCGCGAGCCGCCGGACCAGAAAAGCCGCGTCCGTCTCGCGGGGCCCCTTCAGGCGCGTCACCCAGCCCTTGACGCCGAGGTCAAGCTCGTCGAGCCCCGGCGTCTCGGAATACAGCGAGACGAGCGGGAAGACGCGGTCGAGCGCCCCACGGTTCCGGAAGGCCTTCCAGTCGACCGTGAGGCGGTCTCCCCACCGCGCGGCGAGCCAGCGGGCCGTGCCGGCGTAGAACGTGAAGCGGATGGCCGTGCCGGCGATGCCGGTGCTCTCGAGCGCGCGTCGGTTCCGGCGGAGATCGGCGCGGAGCCGAAAGCGCGCGAGCATGGCGACGACGTCGGCGAGGACCCCGGCGTCGTCGGGATACGCGCGCAGGAAGCAGAGCGCCTCGTGGAGACGCTCCACGGCCCGCGCGCCGCGCAGGGAACGCCGCGCGAGGACCGCGAGGCACGCCCTCTTCCGCCCCGCGGCGGCTTCGCCCGCGGCGGTCCGGAGGCGCTCGAGCGAAAGCAGGGCTTCGCGGGCGGTCATCGGGTTTCCTTCGAAAGCGTACGCCCGGCGAGGATCGCCGCCGCCTCGGCATCCGCCCAGGCGAGCTCGGCCTCGAGCAGCAGCAGCCTTCTCCGTCGGGCGGCGGTCGTGCCGGCGGCCGCGCGCTCGAGCTCGTCGGCGAGAAGGTCGCGATAGAGATGCAGCGAAGCGAGCCGCGCCTCGGGCAAACGCCTCTCGAGGAACGCGAGCCTCACGAGCGACGCGGCGTGAGGCTTCGGGAGAGAGAGCGGCTCGGCGAGCCACTCGCGCAACTCGCGCCGGCCGGCGGCGGTGAGGCGGTACTCGCGGCGCGGCGGGCCTTTCGACGACCGCCTCCTCCGCAGCGCCACGAAGCCGCCGCGCAGGAGGCGGCGGAGCGCCGGGTAGACCTGCGCGAGATCCGCGTCCCAGCCGAGAGCGCGATCTTTGGCGAGCCGCGTCCCGAGGTCCCATCCGCTCGCCGGACCGCGTCCAAGGAGTGCGAGAAGGACGTGGGGAAGGGACACGGACGAAGTATATAAGAAGTTATATACCGAGGTGCATAAACCGTGGAATTGCCTGTGGAAATCGTGTGTCACGGCCGTGGATCGCGGCGCGCGCAGACAAAAAATAAGGGGGCTGGCCCAGCCCCCGAATCCCGGAAATACCTTGAATGGAACGGTTTGAAGGTGGGTACTTACTTCTTACCCTTTTTCCCCTTCTTGGTGCTCTTCTTGGCAGCCTTCTTCTTAGCCGGCATGTGGTCTGTCACCTCCTCCTGGCAGATTTGATTGACAGTCCCAAAAGCCGCGTGCTAGGTTGGCCGCCCCTCGAAGGACGGGGACCTCGCGTTTTCCGGATCTGTCGACTGCCGAAAAAACCAGAAAATTTTCGTCGCCGATCGATTTCAAAAGAGCCCGAGGTTTCCGTAAGGACGGTGAAGCGACTCGCGATCGCCTCGCCGTCCTTTTTTCTTCTTGACTGAATTGTAGAGAGTTTCGAGCACGAATCAAGAATTTTTTTCTTGACGCGCGAAGTTTTTTTCACCCGACTTCGTCCGGATCGCCGCGCGTCGTCCGCCGGGCATCCGGGCTACGATCGCGCGCGAGGAGATCCGGAGACATCGCATGAACGAGACGCTCGTCCTCGCACACTCGCCCGACTCCGACGACGCCTTCATGTTCTACGGGCTTCGCGAGAACGCGGTCGACACCGAGGGCGTCTCGTATCGCCACGAGCTCGCCGACATCGAGACGCTGAACAGGCGAGCGCTCTCGGGCGAGCTCGCGATCACGGCCGTGTCCTTCCACGCGTACGCGTATCTCGCGGATCGTTACCTGCTCCTGCCGCACGGCGCCTCGTTCGGGGACGGGTACGGGCCGTGCGTGGTCGCGCGCGAGGCTGCCGGCGCGCCGCGGACGCTGGCGGATCTCGCGGGGCGGCGGGTCGCGATCCCCGGCAGGCTGACCTCCGCCGCGCTCGCGCTCACGATCTACTCACCCCTCTCGATCCCCGTGGTCACGCGGTTCGACCGCGTCGGGCAAGCCGTGACGCGGGGAGACGTGGAGGCCGGCGTCGTCATCCACGAGGGCCAGCTCACGTGGCGGGACGAGGGCTTTCACCTCGTGGCGGATCTCGGCGCCGTGTGGAAGGACGAGACGGCTCTGCCGCTGCCCCTCGGGGGCAACGTCGTGCGGAGAGATCTCGGTCCGGAGCTCATCGCGCGGGTCTCGCGCGCCCTCGGCCGGTCGATCGCCTACGCCCTCGATCATCGCGAGGACGCCCTCACGGACGCGATGCGCTTCGCGCGCGGCCTTCCGCGCGAGAAGGCCGACCGCTTCGTCGCGATGTACGTGAACGACTGGACGCGCTCCTACGGGGAGCGCGGGCGCGAGGCGGTGCGCCTGCTCCTCGCGCGCGGATACGAAGCGGGAGCGCTTCCCGGGCGCGTGACGCCGGAATGGGTGGAGGAAGCCTGAAGGGAGCTCGGCGATGACGGCTCGGGGCCGGATGGTGCTCGCGGGGGCGTGGCTTTTCGTCGCCGCGCTCTGGTGCGGGATGCTCGCGTTCTTCGGCGGGTTCGGGGCGCGAACGGTCCTCACGACCGCTCCGAGCCGGCACGCGGCGGGCTCCGTGAACCGGGCGCTCCTCGACGGGCTCGACGTGGTGTCGCTCGGCGCCGTCGTCGCGCTCTTCGCCGGCGTCGTCGTCTGGAATCGCGCGCGGCCGTGGTCGCCCCGCGCACGCGGGCTCGGGCTGCGGCTTCTCGCGATCGCGGCGGTCGCCGCGATCGCCTCGCTCTACGTCATCACGCCGGAGATGATGGCGCTGAGGGACCGGATGGGCGCGATCGATCTCGTGCCGAAGTCGGACCCCCTGCGGCAGGAGTGGGGACGCCTTCACGGCCTCTCGTCGCTGACGCTCGTCGTACGTGTCTTCGCCGCGGCCGGGGCCTTCGTCGCCGCCTTCTCGCAGCTTCCGAAGGACGAAGCGTAGCCCGCAGACCGCTTCGCGGTCCAACCGGGGATAGGCGGGCTAGCGACTGCGAATAATGGGGGGAAACATGGTCATGCCCCCCGACCCCTTTCACCGCTCGAGGAGTGCTAGCCGCTCAACCCGAGCCGCGGAACGAAGAACTCCGACCAGCGCCTCTCGTACTCGGCGCGCACGACGGCCTGGGGCTCGTCCGCATGGTGACAGTGGCCGCAGCGGGGGACGCGCCAGAACGATTTCTCGCCCGCGAGCGCCTCGTAGAGATCATTCGAGAATCGGATCGGGACGAGGCCGTCGTCCTCGCCGTGGACGACGACGGTCGGGCACGTCACGCGGCGCGCGGCACGGAGCGGGTCCACGTCCGAGAGGTCGAGGCCCTCGGTGCGCGCGATCCGCCGCATGAGGAGGCGCACGGGAAGCATGAAGAGGAAGGCGGGCAGGGAAGTGGCGCGATGCAGGTAGTGGGCCGCCATCGCGGCCAGGTCGCCGAAAGGCGCCTGCAGCCACAGCGCCCCGGGCCGGGAGGCGGCGGCGAGGTGGACCGCGAGAAGGGCGCCCATCGAACAGCCGTCGATGCCGAGCCGTGCGCGGCTGACGCCGAAGCGCGCCTCGGCGAGGCCGAGGAGGCGAAGCAGGTCGCCGGTTTCGAGGAGGCCGTACGTGACGCGCGTCCCGGTGGAGGGAGGATGCCCGCGAAGCTCGGGCACGAGAACGTTGAAGCCCAGCCGGAGAGCGCGAACGGAGTCGGCCGTCCACTCGGCGCCGCACCCGCCCTTGCCGTG
>DATGDV010000005.1:0-2313 GCA_035310685.1 Thermoanaerobaculia bacterium | reverse complement strand
CGCGCACCTCGGCGTGGCCGCGCGTGACCTCCCTCTTGACCGTGTCGAGAAGGCCCGTCATGGCCTTCTTGATCTCGTCCGTGAGCGTGTAGATGACGGAGTAGAGGCGGATGTCGATCCCCTCGCGGTCCGCGAGCTCCTGGGCCTTTTTCTCGGGCTTCACGTTGAATCCGATGACGATGGCGTCGGACGCCGATGCGAGGAGGACGTCGTTCACCGAGATCGCTCCGACTCCGGAGTGAAGGACGCTGACCTTCACCTTCTCGGTGGAGAGCTTGCCGAGCGTCTGGACGAGGACCTCTTCGGATCCGTGGACGTCGGCCTTCACGATGAGGGCGAGATCCTTCGTCTCGCCTTCCTTCATCCGGTTGAAGAGCGAGTCGAGCGACATGCGCGAGGACTTCGTGAGCGATTCCTCGCGCTCCTTGGCCGAGCGGAACTGCGAGACCTGGCGCGCCTTGCCTTCGTCCTCGACGACCTGGAGGGTGTCTCCGGCGTTCGGGATGTCCTCGAAGCCCATGACCTCGACCGGCGTCGCCGGCGGCGCCTCCATGACGCGCGCGGCGTGCTCGTCGAGCATCGCGCGCACGCGGCCCACGGCCGTGCCGGCGAAGAAGACGTCGCCGACGTGAAGCGTGCCCTGCTGCACGAGCACCGTCGCGAGCGTGCCCTTGCCGGCCTCGCGGCGCGCCTCGAGGACGACGCCTCGCGCGGGCCCCGTTGCCACCGCTTTCAGCTCGAGGAGATCGGCCTGGAGCAGGATCATCTCGAGGAGCTGGTCGATTCCGATCTTCTTCTTCGCGGAGATCTCGCACGCGACGACGTCGCCGCCGAATTCCTCGACGAGGACGCCTTTCTCGGCGAGCTCCTGCTTGACGCGCTGCGGGTTCGCGTCGGGTTTGTCGATCTTGTTGATCGCCACGACGATCGGCACTTTCGCGGCACGCGCGTGGTCGATCGCCTCCTGCGTCTGCGGCATGACGCCGTCGTCGGCTGCGACCACGAGGACGACGATGTCCGTCGCCTTGGCGCCGCGCGAGCGCATCAGGGTGAACGCTTCGTGGCCCGGCGTGTCGAGGAAGACGATGGGCTTGCCTTTCGCGACGACGCGGTAAGCGCCGATGTGCTGCGTGATGCCGCCGGCCTCGCCTTCGGCGACGTGCTCCTTGCGGATCGCGTCGAGGAGCGACGTCTTGCCGTGGTCGACGTGTCCCATGACGGTCACGACGGGCGCGCGCGGGACGCGCTCGCCGACGGCCGGCATCTCGGCCGACTTGGGCCGCGACGGCTCGGCTGCCGCCTGGTCGTTCGCGCTCTGCTGGCGCGAGAGCTCGAGCTCTTCCTCGAACGACACGACGGCGGCCTCGACGCCGAACTCCCGGGCGACCTCCACGGCGACCTTCGGGTCGAGCGGCTGGTTGATCGTCGCGAACACGCCGCGCGACAGGAAGGCCTTCATCAGGTCCTTCGCGAGAACCCCGAGCTTCTCGGAAAGCTCCTTGATGCTGACGCCTTCCGAGAGGAAGACCGGACCCTCGGCCTTCTTCTTGACCTCGACGACCTCGCCGGTCTCCGTGGCCATCGTCTTCTTGCCGGCGCGGCGTTGCGCGGACTTGGAGAGCGGCTTGGCGGCGAGCGCCTCGTCCGTGCCTTCGGCCGACGGCGTCGGGATGTCCTCGTACGTGTCCTGCTTGTACGTGCCGAGGTACTCGCGCACGTCCTCCTCGAGCGCCGAGACCTCCTTCGTACGCGGCTTTTTCGAGGCGATCTTCTTCGCGTCGTCCTTCTTGACGCCGAGGCCGGGCTTCGTGGCGTCCTTCTTCCTTCGCTCGGCCGTATCGGGAAGCACGGGCGGGGCGACGCCGAGCGGCGGACGGCCGAATCCCGGGCGCGGCCCGAATCCGGGCCCGGAGGGGCCGCCCGGCCGCGGGGAGAATCCCGGGCGAGGCGCGAAGCCGGGCCGGGGCGGCATGCCGGGGCGTGACGGGAATCCGGGCCGCGGGAAGCCGGTTCCGGCCGCCGAAGCCGGCTGTGCCGCGCGGGCGGGCCGCAGGGTGGCCGGACTCGGAGGCGCGATCACCGCGCGGCCGAGACCGCCGGCGCCGCGAAGCGGGGCGGCGCTCGTGCCGGCCGGCGGGGGAGAGGAGGTCCTTACGTGCGTCACACCGGGCGAGTGGGGTCCGGCGCTCGCGCCGTGAGACATGATCGCGTCAGGACGAGGCGAGGGCGCCGACGGAGGAGGAGCGGCGGGCGGGCTCGGCGGAAGATCGCCTGTGCGCTTGAGGATACGGCCCAGCGCGCCGGCGGGCGTCG
>DATGDV010000004.1:0-9946 GCA_035310685.1 Thermoanaerobaculia bacterium | reverse complement strand
GCTCGCGCGTGTCCGAGTCGAAGACGCAATCCCCGAACCCGAGGCGCATGGGTTTCCCCAAAAATACCAGAAGAACCCGGGAAATCCCTGAAGACTCTCCGTCCCGCGGAAGCGATGTTCCCATCGGGAACGGAGGAAGTCTCATGAGCCGAACGCTCGCCCTCCTCGATCAAGCTTCTGGCTCCCCTGCGTTAACGCGGGAGGTCACGCCGCTCTCGGCCTTCCGACGGGACCGGTCGCCCGATCTCCCCGCGCGATGGCATCGCTTCTCCGGGATGCTCGAGAGTCTGCGCGCCGTCGGCCGATACCAGGCCCAGTACCGCCTCGAGCTCCTCGGGCCGATCGACCACGAGATCGTCGTTCGCGACCCATTCACGTCGCAGCCGAAGCGGATGACCTGCTTCGATTCGAACAGCTACCTCGGCCTCCACCTCCACCCTCGCGTTCTCGACACGGTCCGCCAGACGCTCGACACGGCCGGATACGGAACGCCGAGCGCCCAGCTTCTCGCCGGCACGAACCGGTGGCTCCGCGAGCTGGAGGACGTCGTCGCTGCCTTTCACGGCCGCGAGGCTGCGCTCGTCTTTCCCTCAGGCTACGCGGCGAACGTGGGCATCCTGACGGGCCTTCTCGGGCCCGGAGACGTCGTCGTCCGGGACCGCCTCTGCCACGCCAGCCTTCACGACGGCTGTCGCTTCTCCGGCGCGCGGAGCGTCGTCTACGCTCACCGCAATCCGGTTTCTCTCGATCGCGCGCTCGGCCGCGAAGCCGCTTCGGGCGGTGCACGGCTCGTCGCCACGGACGGCGTCTTCAGCATGCACGGGTCGATCGCCCCGCTGCCCGCGCTGCGGGAGGCGGCCGACCGGTTCGGCGCCCTCCTCTACGTGGATGAGGCGCACGCAACCGGAGTCGTCGGCGCGACCGGGCGCGGTACGGAAGAGCTCTTCGGGCGGCCCGGGTGCATCGACGTCCTGATGGGCACGTTCTCGAAAGCAGCCGGGGCCGCCGGTGGCTACGTCGTCGGTTCGCGCGAGCTGATCGACTATCTGCGGTTCCACGCCAACGCCGGTCTCTTCACCGCCTCTCTTCCCGCGCCGGTCTGCGCAGGCATCGCGGAGGCCTTCCGCGTGATGGACGAGGAACCCGGCCTGAGGCAACGCCTGTGGGCGAACACGCGCCGCTTCGTCACGGCGCTCGAGGCGAACGGCCTGCGCGTCGTCTCCAGCGACTCTCCGATTCTCAGCGTCGTCGCCGGTCGATCCGAGACGCTCCTCGCCGCCGGACGCGACCTCTTCGACGCTGGCGTCCGCTGCGGGGTCGTCACCTATCCCGCGGTACCTCCCGACGAGAGCCTGTTGCGGCTGACGGTCAACGCGCGCCACACGGACGAGGAGATCGACCGGACGGCGGTGGTCCTCGGCGAGGTCGCGTCGCGCCACGGCTTCCGGGCGAGTAGCAGGCCCGCGCGCGCAGGCGCCGCTTGCATCGGAGTCGAAGGGAACGCCGCGTGAGCGCGACCTTCCTCCCGCTCCGCGCGGATAAAGTCCCCACGGGCTTCTGGCGGGGATTCGCCGTCACTCTCCGCCCGTATCTCTTCTTCGTCTCGGGTTCGGCCGGGCTGGTCGGGCTCGCCGCCGCGCCGCCGCTGTCGCTTCCCGCCTTCACCGTCGCCTTCGGCGCTTTCTTCGTCTCGTACGGCCTCGGTCAGGCTCTGACCGACGTCTTTCAGACGGACACCGATTCGATCTCGTCGCCTTATCGCCCCCTCGTCCGGGGAGAGATCAGCCGAGGCGACGTTCTCCTCGTCAGCCTTTCGGGGCTCGTCCTGTGCGGCCTGACGCTCGCGCTCTTCAGCCCGTGGAACCTCGCTCTCGCGGCTGCGGCCGTGGCCGGGCTCGCGGCCTACACGCCCTTGAAGCGGCGCTGGTGGGGCGGCCCGCCCTGCAACGCCGCGGTCGTGGCTCTCCTGCCTGCGATGGGCTTCCTGTGCGCCGACCCGTCCCCGATGCGCGCGATGGCGAGCCCGGTTCTTCCGCTCGCGGCGGGAAGCGTGTTCGCGTCGTACGCCGTCTTCGTCCTCCTCGGCTACCTGAAGGACGTCGAGGCCGACCGCGCGACCGGTTACGCAACGATCGCGGTCCGGTTCGGGCGGCGCGCGGCCGTACTCGCGAGCGGGGCCTTCGGTGTCGTCAGCCTGGCCGCGTCGTTTCTCCTCCTCGGGCGGACGCGCTGGAGCGAACCGTCTCGCTTGCCGGGCGTCGCACTGTGGCTTGCCGGCGCGATCCTTCTCATCGCCGCGCACGCAAAGGCGCTCGCCGTGCAGAAGGACGCCGAGGCTTTTCCCGCAATCGTCCTTTCGGTTCTCGGCTTTCTCGCGCTTCACCTCGGCGAAGCGTCCGTCCTCCGTCCCGCCCTCGCGCCGCTCGCCGCCGCTCTCCTCGTTCTCTCCGAGGTGACTCTCGCGCGCCGGCCCTGCCGGGAGCAGATATGAGACGGCCTCCCGCCCTCGTCCTCCTCAACCCCGCGGCACGCCACGGACGCGCGCGCCGCCTCTGGGATCGGGTCCGGCGTGAAGTGGAGGGGAGGTTCGAAAGCTCGGTCGTCCCTATCCACCCTGGCGGAGCGTGGAAGAGGGACGTTCGCAGCTCGCTTCGCTCCGGCACACGCGTGTTCTTGGCAGCCGGCGGCGACGGGACGGTCCATGCCCTGGCGGGCGCGGTCGTCGAGGGGCGCGAGAACGTGCCGCTCGGCGACATCCGCCTCGGTGCCGTGGGCCTGGGCTCGAGCAACGACTTTCACAAGCCGTTCAAGCGCCTGAGTTCCGGAATTCCCCTCCGACTCGACGCGGATCGCGCCGCGCCGCGCGATCTCGGGCGCGTCCGATGGATCGACGGGGCTGGTCACGAGCGCGAGAGCGTTCTCGTGGTCAGCGCTTCGGCGGGCGTCGTGGCCGAGGGCAACGCGCTCTTCAACTCCTGCCGGCTCGGGCGACGCTTCCCCTCGCTTGCGATCGGGATCTCCGCACTCTCCGCCATCGCCCGGCACCGCGCCTCGCGCTTCTTCCTGCGTCACGATGAAAACCACGAGGAGATCGAGCTCTCGTCGCTTTCCGTCCTCAAGACACAATGGCTCTCGGGATCCCTGCGGTACGACCTTCCGGTCGCGGCGGACGACGGTCTCTTCGGCGTCGCCCTCTGCGAGGCGATGGGGAGTCGCCGGCTGCTTGGAACACTCATCGGGCTCGCCTGTGGGCGCTTCCTCGGCCGCCCCGGGACTCGCGCCTTCCGGACGGCGGCGCTCGAGCTCGACGCCGACGTTCCGTTTCTTCTCGAGATCGACGGCGAGGTCGGTCCGGCTCGGCACGCGACGTTCGATCTCTTCCCGGAAAGGCTGCTTGCATGCGCCTGAACGACGACGTCGCCGAGAATACCCGCCTCACGCGCTGGGCCGAGCTCCTGCCGCGAGCCCCGCAACAGTTGGGAGGTGTCCACGAGACCGATGCCGAGCTCGTGCCGCTCGGCGACGGTCGCCTTCTCGCGCTGACGGTCGATACCGTCGCTGAAGAAATCGAGCACGGGCTCTACCGGAATCCGACAACCGCGGGCCGGATCGCGGTGACAGCCGCGCTCTCGGACCTGGCGGCCGTGGGCGCCGAGACGATCGGGCTCCTTCTCTCCGTCACGCTTCCGGGGCGCGACGCCGAGGCGACGCAGGAGGCCGTGGCGCGCGGCGTCGCCGAAGCGGCGGGACAGGCGGGGACCTGGGTTCTCGGCGGTGACACGAACGAAGGGCCCGCCCTCTCCATCGGCTGCTCCGCCGCGGGCCTCGTTCCAAAGGAATCCGTTCTCACCCGGATGGGGGCCCGGCCGGGAGAGCGCGTGTTTGTTACGGGACCTCTCGGGCTCGGCGCCGCCAGGGCTGCGGCTGCCTTTCTCGCGGAGCCGTCGCTCCTTCCCGAGGAGGATTTCCGGCCGCCTTGCCGGCTCGCGCACGGACGGGCTCTTCGAGGCGTAGCCAGCGCGGTCATGGACACGAGCGACGGTCTTCTCGCCACACTGGACCAGCTCGCGCGGCTCAACGGGATCGCCATCCGGCTCACGCGCCCCGCGACGGAGCTTCTCCACCCGAGGGCCGCAGCAGCTGGGCAGAGGACCGGCTTCTCGCCAGTCGCTCTCCTCGGCGTTCTCCACGGCGAATTCGAGCTCGCGTTCACGGTTCCCGAAAGCCGGCGCGCGGCGCTCGCACGCGCGGCCGCCCTGCTCGATTGGGCTCCGCTGGAGATCGGCATCGTCGAGCCGGGGCGCGGGATCTTCGCCGGCGACCAGCCCGTCGACGGAGCCCGCCTCCGGAACCTCTTCTCCGAGTGCCGGAGAGACCCGGCTTCCTATGCCGCCGCCCTCAGGGAGATGACGACGTGAGACCTGCGTTGCCTGAGCTTCCCCTTTTCTTTCGGGCTCTCAGGCCCCGCGCGGCGCGGGCGTTCCTCTCGGTGCTCGGCATCGGGGCCGCCGCGCTTCTCGTCCTCGTCCTTCTCGGCGCGCGAAGAAGCCTCGAGACCGGCGTCGTGGCGATTGCCGGCCCTCCGGACCTGGATCTCTGGATCGCTCCGCGCGGAACGGACAACCTCGTCCGGGCATCGGGTTCTCTGCCCCCCGATGCGCCCAAAGCCGCGCGCGCCATCGCCGGCGTCGCCCGGGCCGATCCCGTTCTGCGGACGTTCGTAACCGTCGAGGCTGGCGGACGAGAACGGAGGCACGCGACTCTTCTCGCTCTCGGCGTTCGCGGCCCGGACGGCCTTGCCGGACCAGCGCACCTCGTCGCGGGTCGTCGCCCCTCGGGACTGGTCGAAGTCGCCCTCGACCGCGCGGCGGCGTTCCGACTCGGCGTCCGCCTCGGAGATCCGGTGCTCGCCGGGGGCCGGCCGGCGATCGTCGTCGGCCTGACGCGCGACACCAACCTCCTCGCGACTCAGGTTCTCTTCTTCGACCTGGCCGCCGTAGACGACCTCGAGCCTGCCTCTTTCGTCGCGGTCCGCCTTGTGCCCGCGGCGGATGCAAGTTCCGTCGCCCGCCAGCTCGAGGGCGCGCTTCCCGGAACGGAGGTGTTCACGCGTGCGAACTTCGTGAAGGCGAGTCTGAAGGAGGCGACGTCGGGATTTCGCCCTCTCCTCGTGCTCGTCTCGGCTCTCGGACTCGCCGTCGCGACCGCGCTCGTCGCGCTCCTCCTGCAGGGTCTCGTCGAGGACCGTCGGCCCGACGTCGCGGTCCTCCTCGCCATGGGCTCGCCACCCGCGTCGCTCGCCGGGGCCCTCGTCGCGCACGCGGCCCGCCTCGCGGCAGCCGGATCGGTGGCGGGAGCCGCCCTGGTCCCGCTCCTCGCTCTCGCGCTCGACCGGCTCGCCCCCACGGTCGAGCTGTCGAGCCACGTCGCAGACGCGTTCGTGGTCCTCCTTCTCTTCGTCGCCGCCGGGGCGGCCGGGGGACTCGTCCCGCTCGCGCGCCTCCTTCGCGTCGAGCCCGTCGAGGCGTTCCGGCCATGAGCACCGTCCTCGAGCTCCGCGGCGTCTCGAAGACCCGGGGCGAAGGACCGCGCGCCACGCAGGCGCTCGGGCACGCCTCTCTCTCGCTCTCCAAAGGCGAGCTCGTCCTCCTCGAAGGACCGAGCGGATCGGGAAAGACGACCCTGCTCTCGCTGGCCGCCGGACTCCTGACGCCGGACCGCGGTGTCGTCCTCCTCTGCGGAATCGCGATCGATGCCCGCGACCCCGTCGCCTGCCGCGCGCGCCGCCGGCGCGACGTCGGCTTCGTCTTCCAGCGGCCGAGCCTCCTCGCCGGCCTTTCGGTCCGCGAGAACGTGCTGCTCGCGGCCAGCCTCGCGGGTCTTTCACGAGATCGGGCCTCGGCCGAGACCGCCCGCGTTCTCGAAAGCCTCGGCCTCTCGCGGCTTGCAGAGCGTCGCCCCGACGAGCTGTCGGGAGGCGAGGAACAGCGAGTCGCCGTCGCCCGGGCGCTCGTTCACCGGCCCGCGGTCGTTCTCGCCGACGAGCCGACCGGAAGCCTCGACGCCGCCGCGGGACGGGCGGTGGCCCATACCCTGGCGGCGCTCGCCCGAGCGCGTGGAGCGGCCGTTCTCGTGGCGACGCACGACGACCGGCTCGGCTGCTTCGCGTGCCGCCGTCTCAGGCTCCTCGACGGACGCCTGCAAGTGGAGAAGGCGGCGTGACACGCGCCCGGCTCTTCCTCTCGGGCCTCGGCTACTCCTCGGTCAACGAGGACTGGCGGACCGAGGCCGCCGCCCTGGCGTGCGGCGCCGACAGCAACGTCCTCTGCGTGACGGGAAGCGGCGCACGGCCGCTCGATCTCCTCGCTCTCGGAGCGGCCCACGTCGCCGCGGTGGACGTGAACCCCGCGCAGAGCGCACTCCTTCTCCTCAAGGCAGCGGCGCTGCGTCGTCTCCCTTTCGAGGAGTACGCGCGTTTCCTCGGCCTCACGCCGGCGCCGGCCGGCGAGCGGCTCGACGTGCTCTCGTCGCTCGCTCCGTTTCTCCCGCGCGACGTCGCCGACTTCTGGAGCTCTCGACGCCGCGCGGTGGAGACCGGCGTCCTCTGGGCCGGCCGATGGGAGCGCTATTTTCGGGCAACCGGGCGTGCCGCCCGACTCCTCCGCCCGCGGGCGACGCGCCGGCTCTTCTCCTTCGAGAACATCGCCGCACAGCGGCTATTCGTCGCCCGGACATGGGATTCGGCGTTCGAGCGCCTCTTGACCCGACTCGCACTTTCCCGGTTTGCCGGCCGCATGCTCCTCCAGGATCCGGCGTTCTCTGCTGCGCATTCCCTGGACGGCGGCCGCTTCGTGCACGAACGCATGACGACTCACCTCGGGCGAGTCCTCGCGAAGGAGAGCTTCATGGTGAGCCTGGTCCTGCGCGGGCGCCTTCCCGCGGCGGACCTTCCGCCCCATCTGACGCCGTCCGGAGTCGAGGCGATCCGCCCCCGGCTCGACCGTCTCGAGATTCTGACGGGAGACGTCGTGGATCTCCTCGAGGACCCCGCGCGCGTCGACAGGTTCGATGCCTTCTCTCTCTCGGACGTCCCGTCATACCTTTCGCAGGAGGCGTTCGAGAGGCTTCTCGATGGCGTCGCGCGCCGCGCCTCCCCCGGCGCCCGCTTCTGCATCCGCCTGTTCCTCGTCCGTCCCTCGTTTCCCGAGCGTTTCGCCGTGCGGCTCGTGCGCGACCCCTCGCTCGAATGCCGCCTCGCGGAGGAGGACCATGCCTTCGCCTATGACTTCATGGCGGGGCGCGTCGCGGCGGCCTGAGGGGTCGCTCGCGGCGCTCGCGCTGGACGACTACGCCCCATCGGAGAACGAGGAAGCGCTCGATCTCGAACGCTCCTGCCTGCAGGGAGCCTCCTGTCGTCTCGCCTTTCGGCGCGAGAGTTTCCACCGCCGCGCCGAGAACTTCGCCGTTCACCGGATCGTCACGGCCCGCTTCGCGGGACGCCTCGCCGGAATCGGCGCCGCAGCGATCAAGGAAGCCGAGTACGGAGGACGCCGGGTTCATGCGGCGTTGTTCTTCGATTTCCGCGTGCGCCCGGAGTTCCGCGGACTCGCCGTCGGACGCACCCTGGCGCAGGCCCTGCTCACCTGGACCGCACCACGGTCCGAGCTCGCCTATATGTACGCGATGGGCGAAAACCCCGCCGCCTGCCGGGTTGGCGCCCTCCTCGGCTCGAACGCCGGCGGCTTCTCGTATCTCGCCTACCCCTCGTTCCGGGAGAGGCCGTTCACCGGCCGGCTGTCGAACGCGTCGATGGCGGAGATCCACGGGCACAAGAGGCGTGCGGAGAACCCGTGGGAGTTCTATGCGAGCCCCTTTTCCGAGGAGAGAACAGCGGGGCACGTCGCGTCGTGGCTTCTCGAAGGTCCGGATGGCCTCGCGGGATGTTCGGCCTGGAGCAACCGGGGAATCCTCGAAGAAGTCGTCGTCTCCCTCCCGCTCGGGCTCCGCCTTGCCCGCCGCGCCGCGGCGGCGTTGCCGTCCGCCTTGCGCGGACCGCACCTCCCATCCTCCGGCGAGCGGGTCCGCTCCTGGTACCTCTTCGACTTCTTCGCGCCGTCGCCCGCCGCCGCTCGCGACCTGCTCCGGGCCGTCGCCGCCGAGGCCCTGGCGCGCGAAATCGACTGGCTCTATCTCCCGCATGCGGACGGCGATCCTTTCGTCCGTGCCGTGCGGCGTGACGTGCCACGCCTTTTCGCGCCGGTCGTCCCCTATCGCCTCTTCATCCGGCACACCGACGGCTCTCCGGTCTCTCCCGTCCGCCGCCTCTACGTCGACGTGCGCGATCTCTAAAGGAGAAGAGTCATGGGCGCCAGACAGACGCTAGGTCATTCTCATCATTTACATTCTCTTCTTCGGCGTCGATCCTTTGAACAGACTGGTCGTCGAGAGCGGAAGGACCTTCACATGAGAACCGGCCGGGCTTTCGTGCTCTGCCTTCTCGGCTGCCTGTCGCGGCCCGCGGTCGCGCAGGAAGATCCCACCGTTCGCGCCGGCGAAGCATTCACCGGCACGCTCTTCGGGAACCCGGTGACGGTTCCGGCGCGGGACCGGACCCGCGTGACCGAGCTGTGGGCCGCCGTCCAGTGGATTCCCGACGGGCCGGAAAGCCGGACGCTCGTCCCACAGGGAGCGCTCGTTCTGTGGAGGAACCGGAACGGCGGCGACGAGCGCTTCCGCGCGGTGCTCCTCGGAATCTATGACGACCTCCGCTGGAACCGGAAGCTCTCGGGCAAGCTCGAAAGCGTCCTCACGTTCGAGAACACCACGCTCCCGTGGGCCCGCTCGGAATACGTCGAGGGGCACCGGATCGCGTCCGAGGAGCTCGAGTGGTCCGTCGTGCGGGCAGGAGTCGGCGTCGGAACCCGGTTCTCGATCGCACCCTTTCTCCAGGACAACGCCGTCGAGGCCGCGTTGACGTACGAGCCCGGCGTCCTCTTCTTCCGGCGCGGCTCCGACACGCTCGACTCGTTCCGGCCCCCCTCGGACGCCTACGAGGGCCGCGTTCACGGGCGCTTCCGGGCGGACGCGTTCGAGCGGAATCTCCTCGAGCTGCCTCACCGGGGCTTCAGCGCGGGGCTCGACGCCTTCTGGGCGCATCGCGCAGGCTGGCAGGACTGGGGCGGAGGACCGACCGGGGCGCATGCGGCTGACGGAACGCGGAGCTGGTCCGCGTTCAGCGCCTATGCGCTGGCTGCTCTCCCGGTCCCGTTCGTGAAAAGCGAGCGCCATCGCCTTCTCGTCTCGGCGTACGGCGGCGCCGGCTCCGATCTCGACCGCTTCTCCGCGCTTCGACTCTCGGGAGGGTCGAATGCCGGAGATTTCGAGAGCCTCTCCCAGCCCATCCTTCCGGCGGCCGCATTCGACGAGATCGCGACGCGCGGCTACGGCATCCTGAACGTCGAGTACCGCTTCGAAGCGCTCTTCTTCCTGTTCCTCTCCGCGCGCGGGACGCTGGCGCGGGCGGCCCGCTCCCGGTTCGACGCCCAAGGTGGAATCGTGAGCCGCACGGACTGGCTCAACGGGGTGACCGTCGGACTCACAAGCGGGTTCCTGTGGAGCTCCACGATCGAGCTCTTCTTCTCGCGCAACTTCGGCCTCGAGAGCCGCTCCGAAGACGTCTCATCGGCCGGCCGCAACGCGCTGTATTTCTCGTTCACGAAGGAGTTCTGAAAAGCATCGAGATCAGAATCCCTGGAGTCACCGGTGACACTCCGCGAGGGAACTCGCCTCGGAGCCTATGAGATCCTGAAGCCGATCGGGGCCGGCGGAATGGGCGAGGTCTACCGCGCGCGCGACACGCGGCTCGATCGCCCGGTCGCGATCAAGGTCACTAAGGAAGAGTTCAACGAGCGGTTCCAGCGGGAAGCGCGTGCGATCTCGGCGCTGA
>DATGDV010000003.1:0-2714 GCA_035310685.1 Thermoanaerobaculia bacterium | reverse complement strand
GCGCCGATGCTGCGCAATCTCGTGCGCGCCCACCACGAGGCTCTCGACGGCTCGGGATATCCCGACGGGCTGAAGGCGGGGGAAATTCCGCTCGAAGCGCGAATCGTTGCGGTGGCGGACGTCTTCGACGCGCTGACGACCGACCGGACCTACAAGAAGACCTGGAGCCCGGAAGAAGCGTTCGGCTTCCTCGCCGAGCGAAAGGGCACGAAGTTCGACCCGGCATGCGTCGTGGCGCTCGGAAGCCAGGCCGCCGAGGTCGCA
Source organism: Thermoanaerobaculia bacterium (assembly GCA_035310685.1). Taxonomy (GTDB): domain Bacteria; phylum Acidobacteriota; class Thermoanaerobaculia; order UBA5066; family UBA5066; genus Fen-183. Next base: position 2,450 of record DATGDV010000003.1, on the reverse strand, counting down.
TCGATTCGCCAGCGCTTTTCGGAAGCCGCCGGCTGACGCCGGAGGAGACCCGCCGCGCGTCAACCTCGAGAGCTCGCTCGCGATGGCGGACGCGATCGTCTACGCCACCGCGCGGGCGCGTGACGCCGAGCTCGTGACGACGGACGCGGATCTCGAGGGACTCCCCGGCGTCGTCTTCCCTTCGAAGAAGAAGCGCTGATTCCTCGCCGCCCCCAGCATTCCCACGCCCTGATCGCTGCGCCCGCTCCGCTCACGCGTAGCCGACGTCGGGAGACAGCGGAATCGTGCTGCGCATGAAAGAGCCGCTCCCGCGCCCGACGCTCCGCCCGCGGCCGTCGACGATCTCCGCCTCCGCGATGAAGAGGTTCTTCGACCGGCTCACGACGCGCCCGGCCGCCGTCATGATGCCTTCCGTCACCGGGCGCGTGAGGTAGACGTTGTACGTGACGGTGAGGACGAAGACGTCCGTCACGAGGGAGTTCACCGCGAAGAACGCGGCGTCGTCGAGCGCCTTGAAGTAGACCGAGCCGTGGACGGCGTGCGCCGCATGGAAGAAATCGGGACGAACCGCCATCGAGATCTCCGCGCGTCCCTCTCCGACGGTCAGGCGAGGCGCGAAGAAGGCGTTGATGGGCGCCGACGCGTACAGCCGTTCGAGCTTCCGGAAATGGTCGTCGGAGCTCATCGTCCGGAACTAGAGCCCGCTCGGCACGAACCGGAACAGGCCGCGGCCGATCGTCGCGAGATAGAGGCCGTTCTTGTCGCGCGGGTCGCCGGCCCAGCCCGCGACGACGAGACCCGATTCTGGCAGCGTCACGGCGAGGCTCCCGGCGGCGTCGTCCTCGGGACGGAAGAAGAGGACCGGCCGCTCGGTCGAGAGCGCGACCCCGATGGGCTCGGGAACGAGGTGAACGGGCGCGCGTGGGCGTCCGAAGCCCCCGGTCAGGATCCTGCCGGTGCCCGGCAGCGGCCGGCGGGCCCAGTCCGTGCCGTCCCACCACATGGTGACGCCCTCGGCGTCCGCAGACCACGTCTTCAGGCCGCTGTCCGGAACGCGGGCCCGGCGGATGTCCTCGACGCGCGACTTCAGGCTGCCGAGGCGCCGCCACGTGCTCCCGCCGTTCCGCGACTCGAAGACTCCCTCGTTCGTCGCCGCCAGGAATCGCCCGTCGCCGTCGGACGCGAAGGCGCGCGTTCCGGCGTCGAGCACCTTCGTGAACGGCGCTCCCACGCGCGCGGCGCGATAGATCCCGTCGGGGGCGCCGGCGACGAGGGCCGCCCCCGCGCACGCGAGGGAAAGGACCGTCGCGGGGGGAGACGACGCGAGGCGCTCCACGTCGCCCGTCGAGGCGTCCACGCTCCAGAGGCCGCCGCTCTTTCCGTCCGCGGCACGGGCGACGACGACGCGGCCCGACGGAAGCACCGCGACGGCCGAGACGCGCGCCTCGGAAAGGCCGCGGTTCGATTCCGTGAGCGTCAGGCCGCCGTCCTCGGACCTGAAGACGCCCTCGGCTTCGGTTCCGACGAGGAGCTTCGACGGGTCGCGCGGATCGAAGACGAGCGCGGTGACGACGAGGTCCGCCGAGATGCGATGGAACGTCTTCCCCCGGTCGCGGCTCTCGAAGAGGCCGCCTGTCGTGCCCGCGAGGATGCGATTCGGGTCGCGCGGGTCCACGCGAACGACGTGCGTGCGCCGGTCCGTGAGCCCCTCGCGGTAGCGCTTCCAGCTCGCGCCGCCGTCCGTCGTGCGGTAGACCCACCCGCACGTCGCCGCCCAGAAATCGTTCGGGTCGTCCCGCGAAAAGTCGATTCCGAAGACCTCGGTGTCCTCGACCATTCCGTTCGCGATGCGCGTCCAGGTCGCGCCGCCGTCGAGCGAGCGGAAGGGATGGCGGAACGACCCGCAATAAAGGACTCCCGGCCGCACCGGGTCGAAGGCCAGGAAGGAGACGCCGCTGCCCGCGTCGAGGGGCGGCGCGGACGCGCGCCACGTCACACCGCCGTCCTCGGAGATCTCGAGGCCCCGATCGCCGCCGACGCCGACGGCCGACCGGCCGGACCGCGAAGCCACCGCGACGACGCGCGCCCCCGCGCGGTCCTCCCAGCGCCTCACGACCTCGAACGTGCGCCCGAGGTCCGCGGATCGGACGAGGAGACCGCCCCTGACGACGCCCGTGAGGCCGGCCCACAGGATGCCGGGACGCACGGGATCGACGGCGAGGGAGGTCACCGCGAAGCCCGGAAAGGGGGCGCCACCCGGGGGCGAAGTCCACGAGGCGCCGCCGTCGCCCGAGCGGTAGATGCCGCCCTGCGCCGTTCCGGCCCAGAAGACTCCCGGCAGCGCCGGGTCCGCGACGAGCGACTTCACCTCTGCGCCCGGGAGCGGATAGCGATACCACTCGCCCGGCGTGCCGCGCGGAGGCGCGGCCGCGAGCGAGAGCGACACGAAG
>DATGDV010000002.1:0-5747 GCA_035310685.1 Thermoanaerobaculia bacterium | reverse complement strand
GACGTTCGTGGTCTCGATGGGAGTCCGGTTCTGATCCGCGCTCCCTAGTCCCCGCCGAGCGGACCGCCTCCGTCGTCGCGCCGCCTCAACCTGACGAGGTGCTCGATGGATACGGCGTTGAGCGCGTGTGGGAGTAGGTTGCGCGTCTCCGCTTGACTGATGCATACTGAACCACCATACTTCTGCATATGCGAACGACGCTGATCCTCGATGATTCGCTGATCGAGAAGGCCAGAAGCCTGACCGGCTTGAAGGAGAAGACCGCGATGGTCCACGCCGGTCTCGAGGCGCTCATCGCCCGCGAGAGCGCCCTGCGCCTCTCGGCGCTCGGAGGCTCCGAGAAAGGCGCCCGGCTCCCGACGCGGCGACGCCCCGCTCCCGCCCGGAGGCTTAGGACGAGTCGTTGATCCTCGTCGACACGTCCGTCTGGATCGATCACTTGAGACGCAAGAGCGCCCGCCTTTCCGCGCTCCTCGAAGGTGGGCTCGTCCTCCTTCATCCGTTCGTCGTCGGGGAGTTGGCGCTCGGCCACCTCCGGCGGCGCACGGAGATCCTCGGGCTTCTCTCGGAGCTGCCGCAGGCCAACGCGGCGCAACATGACGAGGTCCTCGAGTTCGTCGAACGGCACGGACTCACGGGCAGCGGCGTCGGATGGGTCGACGCCCACCTCCTCGCTTCCGCGGCGCTCAGCCACGCGTCGCTCTGGACGCTGGATCGAAGGCTCGTCCGGGCAGCCGCGCGGCTGGCCCTCTCCGCCTGATCCTCAGACGTCGGAGGGCGCCGGCACGTCCACCTCGTCCACGATCGCCACGATGAGTGACCTCACCGGCGCCTTCGGGTCCGCGAGGATCTGGCGCGCCGAGTTTCCCTCGTCCTCCACGAGGACGGTCTCCCCCACGCCGGCGCCGACCATGTCGAGCGCGAGGATGTACCGGGTGCCGTCGAGCGTTCCGTCCGGCAGGACCGCTCCCACGAGGAGCTGTTTTCGCCCGCTGTAGTACCGGTGCTGGACGGTGCTGACGACCGTGCCAAGGACGCGGCCCAGGATCATCGTGGCGCCTCAGGCTCGAGATGATGCTGATCGACGATGCCCACGACGGCGTGGTCCACGGGGATGAACCACGGCTCGTGAAGGAGCGCTGCCTCTCGCGCCGCCTCCCACGTGACGAGATCGCCGGACGACGCCTGGGCCGAGGCGTCCGTGGCGACGAACGGGTCGCCGTCGTCCGCGAGGTCCGCCGTGAGCGGCCGGACGATCAGGAGCTTCAGCCCCTTCATCGCCTCGGGTTTCACCGTCGCGACGAGCGTGCCGATGACCCTTCCCAACCTCATCCGCGGAACTCCCTGAAAAACCTGCTCGGCGAGCCGATCGCTTCCCGGACCGCCGCGTCGGCGCGCGGGATGACGGCGGTCGACGTGCCCTGCGCGGCTGCCTTCTCGAAGGAGAGCCGGGCGAGAGAGATCGCGGCCTCCACGTCGTGTGTCTCGCCCCAGAGGCTCGCGATCGCCTTTCCGCCGAGGCCATCCCCGACGCGCAGCTCCACGAGGTCGACGAGCGCGCCCTTGAGCGCCGCGTCGACGGCGCGGACGAGGGCCGGAGGGGTCGCGGCCTGGAGGACACCGAGCGTGTCGCCGGGGGCCGGCCAGCGGATCACTCCGGTCCCGATCGCGGGCGCGAGTCTGGTCTCGGCGTTCGGAAGGAGCATTTCGTCGACGACGTGAGCGCCCGCGGTGTCGAGAGCCCGGCGCCACGAGCGCTCCACGGGCCCGACCTCGCCGCCGAAGAGGATCAGGTAACGGCCGCCCGAGATCGTGCCCGCCTGGAGCACCTCCACGTCCGCTTCCTTCGCGAGCGCATCCAGGGCGGAGAGGCCCGGCGGGACCTCGTCGAGAAGGAGCATGGCGAGCGCGGGGCCTGGATTCTCGTCTTTCATCGGCGCGTCACACGATCCGGAAGTGGTCGACGAGCGTGCAGCGGCGCCAGCGGGAGAACGAGCGCGGGCTCGTCATCCCCTCGCCCGTCGGCGACGCGATCGTGAACGAGGTGAAGCCCTCCCCCCCGTACCCGAGGCCGGCCAGGTTCGAGCCGTTCTTCACGAAAATCGAGCAGTTGCACCGGCGCGCCATCGCCGACAGGGCCGCGATGTCGTGGGAGTGCATGACGGCGGTGTGGTAGTTCGCCCCCTCGGCCGCGACCGCGAGGTCGATCGCGTCGTTCACGTTCCTGACGCGGGTCAGCGGCAGGACCGGCATCATCTGCTCGGTCCAGACGAGAGGGTGCTCGTTCGGGACCTCCACGAGGACCGTCCGCACCTCGGGCCCCGCCGTGATCCCGAGCTCCTTGAGAATCACCGACGCGTTCTTGCCGATGTACTTCTTGTTGACGACGGCGTGGCCTCGCGGCCCCGCGCCTTTCTCGAAGATCACGTTCTCGAGGCGCGGCAGGTCGCGCGCGGGAAGCTCGAAGGCCCCGGCCTTCTTCATCGCCCCCTTCAGCGCGTCGGCGATGGAGTCGACGGCGATGACCTCCTTCTCGTCCGTGCAGATGACGTTGTTGTCGAACGAGTGCCCGAAGACGACGTCGCGCCCGGCTTTCTCGAGGTCGGCCGTCTCGTCGACGATCGCGGGCGGGTTGCCGGGCCCGGCGGAGATCGCCCGCTTTCCGGAGTTCATCGCGGCCGCGACGACGGCGCCGCCTCCCGTCACGACGAGAAGGCGGATCCTCGGGTGCTTCATCAGCTCGCCCGCGGACTGAACCGTCGGCTCGGCCGTGCACGAGACCGTGTTCGGCGGCCCGCCGGCTCCGACGATCGCCGCGTCGAGAAGGCGGACCGTCTCCTGCGAGACCCTCTTCGCCGAAGGGTGCGGGTTGAACACCACCGTGTTTCCCGCGGCGACCATCCCGATGGAGTTGCAGATGATCGTCGAGGACGGGTTCGTGACCGGCGTGATCGCCCCGATGACGCCGAACGGAGCGGGTTCGATGAGGACGAGCCCGTGATCCCCCGAATTCGCCTGCGGCACGAGCTCCTCGGGTCCCGGCGTCTTGTTCGTGACGAGAAGGTTCTTCTGGACCTTGTCCTCGGCGCGCCCGAGACCGGTCTCCTCGACCGCAAGCGCCGCGAGGGAACGGGCGTTCTGGCGCATCGCCTCGCGCATCGACTCGATGATCGCGTGACGCTTCTCGAGGCCGAGCGCGTCGAGGCCCCGGAACGCGGCCGAAGCCGCCGCGACGGCGTCGTCGAGCTTCGAGAAGACGCCGCCGCCGAGGCCCGAAAAAGAGACGGCCGGCCGGATGGGTTGCGGGGCCCGGCTTGACCCCGCCGGAGACGGCGCAACGGCCGCGCTCGAAGTCGCCGCGAGCTCGCGGGCGATCAGCTCGGCGAGGCGCCGGATCTGATCGGGGCTAGAGGCGCTCATCGCCGTACCCGTGCTCGGACGAGTTCTTCTCGAAGAGCGTCTGGCCGCCGATCTCCCACGTGTCCACGATCGCCATGATGACGGCGTCGCAGGGGCGGTCCTTCGTGACCTCGGTCTGGCGCGCGGAGGAGCCGGACGCGTAGAGGACGTACTCGCCGAGGCCGCAGCCGACCGCGTCGTTGGCGACCACGAAGCCACCCTCCTTGAGGTTCTCGGGGTTCACCTGCCGCAGCAGGAGGAACTTGAGCCCCTCGATCTTCGGGTCTTTCCGCGACGCCACCACCGTTCCGACGACTTTAGCCAGGAGCATGGCCTCACCGCCTCCCTTGCACCTGCGCTCCGCCTACTTCTTGGCGTGCGCGCCGGTCTCCTTCCCGGCCTCGGCCGTGCGGCCGAGCGGAAGGACGAGGTCGACGTTCACGTGCGGGCGGGCGATGATGTGGGTCGTCACGATCTCGCCGACGCGAGACGCCCCGTTCTGCCCCGCGTCCACGGCCGCCTTCACGGCCGCCACGTCGCCGCGGATGATGGCGGTGACGTACCCTCCCCCCGTCTTCTCGTAGCTCACGAGCTCGACCTTCGCGGCCTTCACCATCGCGTCGGCCGCCTCCACCATCGCCGCGAACGAGCGGCACTCGATCATTCCCAGTGCTTCGGCCATCTGGTCCCTCCCTGTTTCCTTCGCTCCCCGCTTCCGGGTTGTTTCATTCTCGCCATGACGTTCTACGACTTTGCCGCGCGTCCCGAAAGGCCCTGGATCGCCCGCTCCGCCGCGGGCAGAGCAACGTCGATGTCGCGGTCGGCTCCGGCCAGATAAACCCTGCCGAACGAGCCGAACGACACGATCTCCAGCACCTTGATGTGCGCGGCCTTCTCCGCCTCGTTCGCCGCCAGCGCGGCGTTCGCGGCCGGCTGGCATTCCAGGATGTAGAGCGACTGTCCCGCCACGATCATGTGCCCGTGGCGCGTCCTGTTGATGAGCTGCGTCTGGCGGTCGTCGAGCCCTCGGATCACCGTCGAGGAGAGGATCTCCGGCTTGATCCGGTCTCCTTCCGACTTTCCGGCCTCCTTGAGAATCGCCTCCCCCGCGCGGCGCACCTCCGCCTGATCGTCGTGGTGGACCTCGAGCAGGCCATAGAGCCGCTCGACGATCTGCATGCCGGGCGTGACGGAGGTCGCCTTGACGGCGATGTCGGTCAGCCGGTTGATCGCGATTCCTGGAGAGACCTCGATGAAAAGGGAGGCCTGCCCGCCCACGGGCAGGAAGCCCTTCGCGACCGTCCCGAGGAAAGCCGCGTGCTGCTCCTGGAGCGAGTCGAGAAAGACGTAGCTCCTGAGGTCGATCACGGCCTCAGTCCCTCCGGCCCTTCTGCGCCTCGCGTCCCGTGAGGGACTCGATCGCCCGGATAGCCGCGACCGACGCCACGTCAATGTCGCGCTGCTCGCCTCCGAGGTAGACGCGCCCGAAGGCCCCGGTCATCCTCACGTCCACGACGTTGATCTCCGCGGCCTTCTCGGCCTCGTTCGCCGCGAAGCCCGCGTAACCGGCGGGCTCGACCTCCAGGATGTAGAGCGACTCGCCCGCCACGAGCATCATCCCCTGCCGGTCGCGGTTGATGAGCTGCGCCTGAAGCGCGTCGACGCGGCGGATGACCTGCGAGGAGAGGACGTGCGGCTTGATCCGGTCGGCTTCGTTCAGGGAAAGTGCGGCCAGGATGGCGGCGCCGGCCTGCCGCACCTCGGCCTGGGAGCGGCTGTGGACCTCGAGCATCCCGTAGAGCCGCTCGACGACCTGCATTCCGGGGCGCACGTCGGTCGCCTTGACGGCGACGTCCGTGACGCGGTTGATCTCGATGCCCGGGGAGATCTCCACGATGAGGGAGGCCTCGAAGGCGACCGGAAGAAAACCTCGGGCGATCGTTCCGATGTAGGCCGCGACCTGCGGCTGCATCGAGTCGAGCGTGACGAAGCTCCTGAGCTCGGCCATCAGTAAGGGCCTTCTGCCTCTTTGGAGGACGCGGCGAGGCCTCGCGCTTCCTTGACGATCTTGACCCCGACCGAAGCCCCGATGCGGGTCGCGCCCGCGGCGATGAGCTTCTGCGCGTCCTCGGCCGACCGGATTCCTCCCGACGCCTTCACGCCGAGCTTCCGGTCGACGGCCTGTGCCATGAGCTCCACGTCGCGCGCCGTGGCTCCGCCCGTGGAGAATCCCGTCGAGGTCTTCACGAACTCCGCGCGCGCCTTTCGGGCGGCCACGCAGCCGGCCACCTTCTCTTCGTCCGTGAGAAGGGCCGTCTCCAGGATGACCTTGAGGATCGCGCCGCCGT
>DATGDV010000001.1:0-4480 GCA_035310685.1 Thermoanaerobaculia bacterium | reverse complement strand
GAGGCGCTGGACGATCGCGTCCTCGGGCGGCAGTCCCGCCTTCATGCCGTCTTCTTTCCGTTCTCGGGTGGCTTCGCGAGCTTCAGGACCCGCGCCTCTCCGAGCGCCGCCTTGAGGACGTCGTCCACGCGCGAGGCGAAGACGAATTTCAGATCGCGGCTCAGCTCCTTCGGGATCTCCGTCAGGTCACGCGCGTTCGCCTTCGGGATCACGACGGTGCGAATTCCGGCGCGGCGCGCCGCGAGCACCTTCTCCTTGAGGCCCCCGATCGCGAGGACGTCTCCGCGCAGCGTGATCTCGCCCGTCATCGCGACGTCGCGCCGGACGGGACGCGCCCCGAAGGCCGAGATCATGGCCGTGGCCATCGTGACGCCGGCGGAAGGACCGTCCTTCGGGATCGCGCCTTCCGGCACGTGCACGTGGATGTCGTGCGTCTCGAAGTAGTCGCCGGGGAGCCCGAGCGCGTCCGCCCGCGAGCGCGCGAAGGTGAGCGCGGCGTGCGCCGACTCCTTCATGACGTCCCCGAGCTGGCCCGTGAGCTGCAGGCGGCCCTTTCCGCGCACGGCGCGCGCCTCGACGAGGAGGACGTCGCCGCCCACCGCCGTCCATGCCAGGCCGGTCGCCGTTCCGATCTGGTCGGTCCTGAGCACCTCGTCGCGCTGGAATTTCGGGTTCCCGAGGAAGGCGCGAACCTGCCGCGGCGTCACCGTGACGCTCTTCCGGCGGCCCGAGGCCCAGCGCACGGCCACCTTGCGGCAGCACGAGCCGATCTCCCGCTCGAAGCTCCGCAGGCCCGCCTCCCGGGTGTGACCTTCCACGATCGCGCGAAGACCGGCGTCCGTGAACGACACCGCAGAGGCCGGAAGGCCGTTCTCCCGGAGCTGCTTCGGAATGGTGTGCGTCCTCGCGATCGCGAGCTTCTCCTCCAGCGTGTAACCCGACAGGCGGATCACTTCCATGCGGTCGAGGAACGCGGGCTGGATGGTGTCGAGGACGTTCGCGGTGGTGATGAAGAGCACCCTCGAGAGGTCGTAGTTCACGCCGAGGTAGTGGTCGCGGAAGTGCCTGTTCTGCTCGGGATCGAGGACCTCGAGAAGAGCGGACGAGGGGTCTCCGCGGAAGTCGGCGCCGATCTTGTCGACCTCGTCGAGGATGTAGACGGGGTTCGACGTGCCCGCCTGCGCGAGGCCCTGCACGATGCGGCCCGGCATCGCGCCGACGTACGTGCGCCGGTGGCCGCGGATCTCGGCTTCGTCACGCACGCCGCCCAGCGAGAGCCGCAGGAACTTCCGGTCGAGGGCGCGCGCGATCGACCTCCCGAGCGAGGTCTTGCCCACTCCGGGCGGCCCCACGAAGCACAGGATCGGGCCTTTCGACTCTGGCGCGAGCTTGCGCACGGCCAGGAACTCGATGATCCGCTCCTTGATCTTCTCGAGGTCGTAGTGGTCCTCGTCGAGGATGTTTCGCGCCCGCGCGAGGTCGAGATTGTCCTTCGAGACGTTCCCCCAGGGCAGGTTCGCGAGCCAGTCGAGGTAAGTGCGCAGCATCGCGTTTTCGGCCGAGTCCGGGTTGCCGCGCTCGAGCCGCTTCACCTGCTTCTCGATCTCCTGGGCGGCCTCCTCGGGGATCTGCTTCTCCGTGATCTTCTTGCGGTAGGCCGCGATCTCCTCGGAAATGTCCTCGGTCTCGCCGAGCTCCTGCTGGATCGCCTTGAGCTGCTGCCTCAGGAAGTACTCGCGCTGGCTCTTGTCGATCTCTCCCTTGGCCGCGCCCGTGATCTCCTGCTGGACGGTCAGGACGCGGATCTCGCGGCGCAGGATCTCGAGCACCGTGCGCAGCCGGTCGACCGCCGGAATCGTTTCGAGGATCTTCTGGGACTCGTCGATCTTCAGCTCGAGGTTCGAGGCCGCGAGGTCGGCCAGCCGCGCGGGATCCTCGAGGCTCGCGGCGACCACCATGACCTCCGGCGAGATCGACTTCCCGAGCGTGACCGTCTTTTCGAGGGCCTCCTTGACGCTTCGAATGAGCGCCTCGGTCTCCTCGGACGGCGGGGTCGGCTCCTCGGGCTCCGCGAGCCGCGTCACCTTCGCGCGGAGCCCCGGCGTCTCGGCGAGGAACGAGTCGATCTTCACGCGCGCGAGTCCCTGCACGAGAAGGCGGATGCGGCCGTCGGGGAGCTTCAGCATCCGCATGACGGCAGCGGCCGTCCCGATCGCGTAGAGGTCTTCCGGTTTCGGCTCCTCGATCGAGGAGTCCTTCTGGGCGACGAGAAGGAGGACGCGCTGCTCGGCGAGCGCCGCGTCGACGGCGGCGATGGACTTCTCGCGCGAGACCGAGAGCGGCACGATGACGTAGGGAAAGAGGACGACGTCCTTGAGCGGCAGCGCGGGAAGGATGTCGGGGATGACGACCTTCTCGGCCGGGGGGGCTTCCGCGCTCATGGGCCCTTCTTTCCCTTCACGATGGGGATCGAATGGCCGCGCTTGGCGGACCGTTTCGGCACCTCGAGAACGAGCAGGCCGTCCGCGTAGGTCGCGCGAGTGCGCTCGGGGTCGGGGTCCTGCGGCAGCTCGAGGACGCGTTCGAAGGCCCCCGCCGCGCGCTCCACCCTCAGGAAGACGCCGCCGGCGCGGTCGGTGGGCCGCCGAGAGCCGCGCAGCGTCAGAACGCGGCCCTGGACGTCCACGGACATCTGGTCGGGATCGGCTCCGGGGATCTCGAAGACGAGCCGCCATCCCTGCGCGTCCTCGACGACGTCCACCGGGACTTCGAGGGCGGGACGGGCGGCCGGCAGCGAAGCGTCCGTGCCGAAGACGAAGACAGGTCTCTCGCGATTCATCTCACCCTCCCGGGCCTGGGCGCGCGGCCGAGCAGCTCCTTGAGCTCGTCCACGAAATCGCCGAGATCCTCGAACCGGCGATAGACGGACGCGAACCGCACGTACGCCACCTGGTCGAGCTCCTTGAGCTTCTCCATGACCTGGGCGCCGAGCTCGATGGTCGTCATCTCGCGCGGCTCTTTCGCCGAGAGTCCGGACTCGATCTCGTCGCAGATGGCCTCGAGCGTCTTCGTCTCGACCGGACGCTTCTCGCATGCCTTCATGAGTCCGCGGAGCAGCTTGTTGCGGTCGAACGGCTCGCGGCGGCCGTCCTTCTTCACGACGAGGAGCGGGATCTCCTCGACGGTCTCGTAGGACGTGAAGCGGCGCTGGCAGGCGTTGCACTCCCTCCGGCGGCGGATCACCGCTCCTTCGCGGCTCTCGCGCGAGTCGACGACGCGGTCGTCTCCCGCGCCGCAGTAGGGGCAGCGCATGGGACGGAGCCTAGCAGGCCGCGGGGTCAGGTGCGCCCGAACGGGAACGGGATGACGTCGCCGTCGCCGGGCGCCGGAGGCTGTTCCACGGCGGCGGGACGGTCGGCCCGCGCGCCGCGCCGCACCTCGAGAATGAGGTCGCACAACTCGCGCACGGCGCCCGCGCCGCCCGGTTTCGTGAGCTGGAGGGCGGCCGCCTCACGAACGATCGCGACCGCATCGGCGGGCGCGGCGCCGATCCCGGCGCGCCGCAGCATGCCGAGGTCCGGCAGATCGTCGCCGACGGCGACGATCTCGACGGCGTCGAGCCCCCAGCGCTTCGCGAGAAGATCGAACGAGGCGACCTTGTCGCGCTCGCCCTGGAGAAGATGCTCCTCGGGGATCTTCAGCTCGGCGCAGCGGTGGGCCACGATCCTCGACGTCCGGCTCGAGACGACGCCGATCCGGTAGCCCAGATCGCGCAGCAGGACGAGGCCGAGGCCGTCTTTCACGTCGAAAGTCTTCGTCTCGTGTCCGCTCTCGTCGAACGTCATCGCGCCGTCCGTCAGGACGCCGTCCACGTCGAGGACGATCCCGCGAATGCGGGCGAGACGGCTCCTCAGGTCCTCGGGAACGATCGGGGCGGCCGGCATGTCGGGGCGAATTATGCGCGTGAAAATGACGGTCCGAAAGAGCGTGCTAGCCTGACGAGACGCCGTGACGAGCCTCGCCGACGCCGTTTTCGCGCGCGATTTCGCGAGGGGCGGCATGCGCGGCCTCCTCGATGCCGCGCGCGCCCGCCGCTCCGCCGGGCATTCGCTCGTCCTGGCGGCTGTCGTCGGCACCGAGGGCTCCACGTACGTCAAGCGCGGGGCGTTCGCGCTCTTCGGGGAGAGCGGTCTCCTCGCCGGCGCGCTGAGCGGAGGCTGCCTGGAGCCCGAGATGGAGCGGCGCGCGCGGGCCGTCCTCGAAGCGGGCCGGGCGGCCCGCGTCCTTTTCGACACGACCGATCCGGGCGACCGCGTGTTCGGCTCCGGCCTGGGCTGCCGCGGGCGGCTGGACGTTCTCCTCCTTCCCGCACCGACTCCTTCCGGCGGGGCGCTCGGGGCGCTCCTTCGCGCGAGTGACGAGAAGGGCGGACTCTCGCTGACGCTCTCGCTCGCGCCAGAGGCTCTCGGCGCGGGCGTCG